>DATEZN010000028.1:0-13425 GCA_035255545.1 Nitrosotalea sp.
ATTGCTGCTGAAACACGTTGCTGGCGGCGTCATAGATCTGGCCTTGGGTCAGCGTCTTCGACGTTATCGCCAGGATGAGGATGGGCGCGTCGGCCGGGTTGACCTTGCGATAGGTCGGGTTGGATTTCAGGCTCGCCGGCAGATCGGCGCGCGCCGCGTTGATGGCCGCCTGCACGTCGCGCGCCGCGCCGTCGATGTCGCGGTCGACGCCGAAGGTCAGTTGAATGTTGGAGGTTCCGACGCTGCTGTTCATGGCAAGCAAACGGTGCACTTAAAGTAATACTAGATATACCGGCGGCGGCAAGGGCAAATGTAATGGATAGGTTAGGTTCTGTAACAAAAGGTACTGCTTCTATTGAGGTTTCAAAATGATGGATGTAAAAAGAAGATATGTTATTCCAGGCGATGTAATAGCCACTGGGCCTTTACGACCTGAACAAAATGTGTATCAAGATGGTGATAGAATGATTTCAACATGTGTTGGCATATCTGAAATTTTTGAAAATGCTGTTAAGGTAATTCCTCTCACTGGGGGATATATGCCAAAATCAAATGACTTGGTCATTGGCAAAGTAATTGGAACCTCACCACTCTCTTGGGAATTTGACATAAATTCATGTTTTGTTGGATTTTTACCTGCTCAAGATGTTTTTGGTAGAGATTATTCTCCTACAAAAGATGAGCTAAAACAAAGACTCGATATTGGTGATTTGGTTGCAACTAGAATTGCTAATTTTGATAGATCAAGAGATCCTCTTCTTACAGTACAAGATAGAGATCTTGGAAAAATTGATTCAGGTGAACTAGTTACTATATCTCCAAGTAAAGTACCTAGATTGATCGGTAAACGAGGTTCTATGATTCAAACAATAGAAATGGCTACTAAAGCGATTATAACAATAGGTCAAAACGGCTGGATAGTAATATCCTGCGAAGATTCCGAGGGATTATTAAAGGCAGTAGAAGCAGTGAAAATGATTGATGCCCTTGCGCATACGCCGAATTTGACTGAAAGAGTCAAATCTATGCTTGGGGTACCAGATGGTGAAAACAATGACACAATTAATGACTGAAGATGGAATTAGATGTGATGGACGGAGATTAGACGAGCTTAGAAATATCTCTATTAAAGTTGGAGTACTAAAAAATGCAGATGGTTCTGCATATATTGAATTTGGAAAGAACAAGATTTTAGCTGGTGTATTTGGCCCTAGAGATGTTCATCCAAAACATATGGCAAATCCAGATTCTGGAATTCTTAGATGTAGATATCACATGTCTCCTTTCTCTGTAACTGAAAGAAAAAATCCTGCTCCATCAAGAAGAGAAATTGAAATTTCCAAAGTTATCAAGGAAGCATTACAACCTGCAGTAATACTAAAAGACTATCCACGTACTGTAATCGACGTATTTATCGAAGTTCTTCAAGCAGATGGTGGTTCAAGATGTGCTGCACTTGATGCAGCAGCAGTTGCTCTTGCAGATGCAGGTATACCAATGCGTGATTTAGTATCTGCTTGTGCTGCAGGTAAGGTGGCAGATAGAATAGTCTTGGATGTAAATAATGAAGAAGACCAAGAAGGACAGGCAGATATGCCAGTTGCATTGATGCCAAATATGGGAAAAATTACACTTTTACAGCTTGATGGTATGCTAAAACCAGAAGAATTCAAAACATGTATGCAAACTGCTCTAGTAGGTTGCAAACGCGTTTATGAAGTTCAGCGAAAAGCATTAATGGAAAAATACTTTCAAAACGGTGAGCAATAAAATTGAATTCTCAAATACTAGATCAACTAAAACGAGATAAAATACTCGATCTACTTAAAACTGGAAAAAGAATTGATGGTAGAGCACTTGATGAACAAAGACCATTAATTATTGAAACAGGAGTTATTCCAAAGGCCAATGGTTCTGCTAGAGTAAAACTAGGGGACACTGAAATTATAACCGGTGTAAAAATCCAGCCTGATAAACCGTTTCCAGATCTTGGAGACAAGGGAATTCTAATCTGTACTGCAGAGATTTTACCCTTGGCTGATCCTAACGCAGAACCTGGACCACCAAATGAAGAAGTCATAGAACTTGCAAGAGTTGTTGATAGAGGAATACGAGAAACTGAAATGATTGATTTGCATCAACTAGTTCTAATTGAAAATAAATCTGTTATTGGAATGTTCATTGATTCCAGTGTGATAGATTCTGGCGGAAATCTCTTTGATGCATGCTCTTATGCATCTGTAGCTGGTATCCTTTCTTGCACTGTTCCAAAATATGAAATAAAAAATGAGGCACCTGTTCTAGTTGAAGGGGTGACATCAAAACCTCCGATAAAGACATTGCCTGTGTCTGTTACCATGGCAAGAATTGGTGATCATATCATTATTGATCCTACTAAAGATGAGGAATCTTGTATGGATGCACGAATTACAATTACAACAAATTCTGATGGCAACATCTGTGCTGTACAAAAGGGAGGAAGTGACGGATTTACTGCTGAACAACTTTTACAGTGTTCTGAAATGGCACTTACTGTAGGAAGAAAAATAAGGAAGCAATTTGAGAAGTTGATGTAGAAATGGTAAAAGGTAAAACAGCTTCACTCAAAGGACTTGGCCAGAAATATGGTCTCAAACCAAGAAAAAAATACACTTCAGTACATAGACAACTAAAGGCACAGAGAAAATGTCCAGAATGTGGTTCTGAGAGATTTGGAAGAGAAGCAGTAGGAATATGGGCTTGTAAAAAATGCAATTTTAAAGTAGCTGGCTTGGCATACGATGTCAAACTATAATGCTAAAATAGAAATCTCTGCCGGGAAAAAAACAAAATCAATTTTTCACTCTATTGAAACTGATAACAAATTTTATGACGAAAATCCTACCAAAACAAATTTCTCACTTGATAAAAAAATTATAATCGCAATTGATGCACAAGAAATTTCACATCTACGTGCCAACTTGAATTCTACATTGAGACTTGTGCAAACAAGTAATGACTCGATCGAATCGGTAAAGATATAAGCAAAACAGGAGGGCAGACAGTCATGTCTGCAGGCGAACAACAAATTCCTCCATGGTTGCAAGAACAAGTAGGTAGAATGCAGCAATTACAACAAAATCTCCAGTCCATCATGATGCAGAAACAACATCTTGAATCAGAACATTTGGAAACTGAACGAGCACTTGAGGTTCTACAAAAGACAAATGATGATGACGCTGTTTACAGAGCAGCAGGATCAATTCTTGTTAAATCTAACAAAACTACATTGGTTTCAGAATTGGAAGAAAAAAAAGAGCTTGCAAATACCAGACTTACGGTGTTGTCTAAGCAAGAAACTAGAATAAAAGAAAACCTCAAAGAAGCTGAAGCCAAGATACGAGAAATGTTGAGAAGTCCAGGTGCTCCGCCATCAGGACAACAAAAGACAGATACTCCTAAATAAAATATTTTACAGAAACATAATGGTTTAATGAAAATTGAAGATCTCCGAATGGTAATTGACGAAAGGGAACGAAAGAGTGGAATTCCTGATCTTATAAAACAAATTGGAGTAAAAGTAGAGACGATGAATTTACCTGTTGGAGACTATATCGTTGCACCTGAAACCATAGTGGAAAGAAAAAGTGTTAGTGATTTCATATCGTCAGTTTTTGACGGGCGATTGTTTGATCAGTGTAGTAGACTAAAAGAACACTTTTAGCATCCTGCGATTATAATAGAAGGAAATGTTGATGAAATAGACAAAATTACTGAAAACCCTCTAGTATTTTATGGTGCCATGTCCTCTGTTGTGCTGGATTTTAAAATACCTGTAATCCCAACTCCTAATGCGTCCCATACTGCAAAATTATTGATATCGATGTGTGCAAGACAAGGTGCAGTAAAGGGACCATTTCTTAAAAAAATTAGAAAGTCTGGTGATCTAAAACAACAACAGCTATCGATTTTGTGCAGCTTGCCAGGTGTTGGAGAAAAACTTGCTACACGAATGTTGGAAAGATTTGGTTCAACGAGCAATTCACTTAATGCATCGTCTGTAGAATTATCCAAAATAAATGGAATGGGTGATGCTCGTGCTCAAAAGATACGCAAAATACTTGATACACAAAACAAAGATGCAAAAAAGACTGATCAAAAAACACTACATGATGTGTGACACATTATTCAAATATGTCATCTTGATTCTAGTCGAATAATTGATGTCTTCGTATCAGTGGTTGGCAGAACATTACAATGATCCTGATGTTGTGATATTAGATTCTCGTGGAAATGTTCCGTATTCTTATGCTCATATTCCAAATTCTCAACCTTTGGGAATTGAAAAAGTTGTGCAAATTAACCAGTATGGTGCAAATCTTGTAATTGATACTGATCAAGCTGCAACTCTATTTGGTTCGCTTGGAATTGATGAATCAAAAACTGTCATAATATGTGGAGAATATCTTGATCCGTCTGCTGCACGAATAGCTTGGACATTTTTATATTTTGGACATGAAAAGACAAAAATTCTTGATGTCGGAATGGCTACCTGGCAAAAGAATGGTCTTCCAGTTACCAGAGAAATTTCAAAACCTATACCTGTGACATTTATTCCAAAAATAAATTCTTTGATAAGAATTGAAGCAGACGAACTTTCCAAAAAACTTGATACATGTATCATTATTGATACTAGATCTTTTCAAGAGTTCATGGCAGGAAAAATACCCAATGCAATACTTTTCCCCTTTACTGATGGTGTAGGGGAACAAGGTTTACTCTATAAGGAAAAAGATGAACTCTTGAGAATTTTTAATGAACAACAAATACCTAAAGACAAAGAATTGGTATGCTACTGTGCACTTGGTCATAGAGCTTCAAATGTCTTTACTCAATTACGATTAGCTGGATATGACAACGTAAAGCTATATGATGGCTCTTTTGCCGACTGGGTTGGAAGAAGACTTCCTCTTGGATGACTTTTTCCTTAATTTACTCCCACATATTGGACAATCTGACATTTTCTCAAAGTTCTTGTTACAAGCAGGACAAGAATATACACTGTCCAACGCCTTGAATATTCCCTTGGTCATTATTGGAATGACTTTGAAATTCAAATGTCTTGCAACATTTGATACGGTATAATCATCAGTCACTAGTTCTCCATTTAGCTGGATACATAATGCAAGTACTGATATGTCTTCTTTTGATAATTCGGAAAAATCTCCTGTTTGTTTTGATTTCTCCAAAACAATGTTAGTGAATTTTTCTTCCGGTTCTACAATTTTTAATCTACCCAAATCAATTAGGGTCTGCACAGCATCATGACTTTTTTTAATGTGTTTGATCTCTTCAAAAACTAGAGGAGTTGTAAATCCTTGTTCCTGTGAAGAGAATGGTACTCCTGCATAAAATGAGGTGGCATCTAAGATTCTAGAAACCAAGCTTACTCATCTGTCTCAGACCTTGTTTTTTCAGTCTTACAAATACGGCATGTTTCTTGTATTTTCTTATAGTTATCACTTCATCAAATCTAGCAGTTTTGATCACTTGAGCATCCATGATTATGTTTGAATCGTGATTACTTATGATCTCAATTTTTTCATCAGGAACCACGATTGATGGTAATTTGTTGACTGGAGCAACTGGTGTTATGATGAGAACGTCTAAACTCTCGTGAAGAATTGGACCTCCTAAAGAATATGAGTGACCAGTTGAACCGCTTGGAGTTGCAACAATCACACCATCCATTTTTTGTGTTACTGTATCACTTTGGAACTTGATTTCAAATAATGATGTCTTTGTCAAATTCTGTCTATTGATGTAGATTTCATTTAGTGCTGGAGGAAAATCTTGTCCTCCACAAGATGCAACTACTCGAGTTCGCTTGTCAAAAAAAACTTTACCTGCAATAATTTGTTCAATAGCAGTATCAATTTGGGGAAGTGTTATTTCTGATAATATGCCTCTGTTTCCTCCTACATTTATTGCAAGATTTGGAACCTCGTTTTCTAAATCTCTAAAAGTTCGTAAAGTTGTCCCATCTCCCCCCAGAGTGATTGTCAAATCCAACTTTGTGGTCTTGAGATCTGCCAGATCGTTGATTTTTTTAGCTCCATCTACATTTACCGGTGAAACAGTGTATACCTTGATTTTTTTTGCAAGTAGTTTTTTTGCAACTTTTTTTACTGCATCTTCCGAGTCCTTTGAACCTACTTTACTTATCAGCGCAACATTGTGAAGTTCCAATAGAAATTAGTAATTTTAATTTCACTTAAAAAGCATCTGATGAGTATAAAATATTAAGAACCCTTTGAGTTTAATGTGATAGAGACAAAATGAATTATGCCCAACAAGTTTTAGTTGATACAGAAACAGTCTCAAAGAATCTAGGCAACAACTCTTTGAAAATTGTAGAAGTTGACTATGATCCTGAAAATGCTTACAGGGCAGGACATCTACAGGGGGCTAGTCTTATCTGGTGGAAACGAGACATTAATGATCCTATAACACGGGATATTATTAGTAAATCACAATTTGAGGATTTACTGTCAAGAAATGGAATAACAACACAATCTGAAGTTATTTTGTATGGCGATTTTAATAATTGGTTTGCAGCATTTGTATTTTGGATATTCAAGTATTATGGACATGAGAATGTCAAAATAATGAATGGTGGAAGAAAAAAATGGGAAATTGAAAATCGATCTTATACAAAGGATGAACCACAAATACAAAAAACAAACTATGTTGCACAACCTCCACATGAAGGACTACGTGCATATCTCTTTGATGTAAGAAGAGCACTTGATAAAAAAGACACAGTTCTAGTTGATGTTCGTTCACCAAAAGAATTTTCAGGCGAAATAACTGCTCCTGCAGAATATCCTATGGAACATGCTCAAAGAGGTGGACATATTCCAAATGCAAATAATATTCCATGGGCTAGTGCAGTAAATGACATTGATGGTACTTTCAAATCAGTTGAAGAACTAAAGAAAATTTATGAAACTAAAGGCGTCACTCCAGACAAAGATGTCATATGTTACTGTAGAATTGGAGAAAGATCTTCACATACTTGGTTCGTTCTAAAATATTTACTTGGATATCCTCAAGTTAGAAACTATGACGGCTCATGGACTGAATGGGGTAATATGATTGGCAACCCCATCGAAAAATAACGAAACAGGCCAAGAACTACCAATTCTAAAAAAAGGTATATTCTATGCTATACTTGATGATCCAATTTACTTTATAATGGAAGACAAGACTAAACGTGGTCTCACTGTGCAAGAAAGATCGATTGATGAAAAATACAATGTTTATTCTGATAAGGGGATGATCTATGATATGGATGGAATAGGGCATAAGGTGGGGATCAAATGGTATTTTCCAAAGGACAAGCATAGTTTTGATAGTGTGCTTGAACATGCAACTGGGATGGAACAGAGATATCGAAAGATCCGAGAAGAAACTTGCCCTGATTATTAAGAAGCATTTTTAAACTCTTTTTCATTACACTAAACAGATGTCACTCCTGTTAAAGGATAAAGTGTATACAGTTCAATCGGCCACATCCAAAAGAGGAGTCTATCCTTTACACAGCTACAAACTTGGTCTCTATCGTCTTCCAATAAAACTTGAAGATACTTATGAAATCGATTCTATTGTTTCTGGATTTAAAAAAGTCTTTGAAATGGATAAATTCGCTGATAGGGTTTACGCTACATATCGCTGGAAAGAACAGAACTTGCCAGATCCAGATGATTCTGGATACAAGTCAATAGATCTTGAAGTTCAAGTTGAGATAGTAACTGGCGAAGTAGTAGACATGATCTATCAAATATATCCAGTTGAAAAATATGGTGATGGTCTTTGGGTTAAAGATTACCGAAAGAAAGCTGATGTAAATGCAAAGATGGTAATTGATACAATTTTACGAAATAGTGTTCTTGCTGATAAAATGTTAGAGCATGATATAAAAATAAAACAAATGTCACCAGAACAAGCTCTAAAGACATTGGAAGAAATGACTCCATTAGCTCAGATAGTTCCTAACGCAAAACCAAAACCAAAACCAGCTGCTCCTCAACCAGGACAACAAGTAGCACAAGTTGAAGAACTTGAGACACCTTCTGGAGCCAAACCTGGTCCAATTGATGTTGACTTTAAATCAAAACTCAAAGTTGTTGAAACATTCACTGCACCATCTAGTCACAAGATCAAAGTATTTGGTCAAAGAAAGGGCAATGAAATACTTGGAATTTGGGGAGAATTTGTTTCCGTTGATTATGATATCTGTGTAGGTGATGGTGCATGCATAGATGCATGTCCTGTAAAAGTTTACGAGTGGGCCGAGTTTGCAGGAAATCCAGCTTCTGAGAAAAAACCATTGATGGCACGAGAGCCTGATTGTATATTTTGTCTAGCTTGTGAAAACGTATGCCCGGTTCAAGCAATAAAAATATCAAACAAAGGATAAAATTTTAGCGGTACGGCTATAAAGACTCTAGAGTTGAAAAACTCCAAATGCTTACACATGTTCTTCCTAATACTCTAACACAATTTCTCTGGAATGTTTTCATTGGAATGGCAATGATAATCACACTCTATACGTGTAACTTTTACTATCTTGTTGTAGTTGCTCGACGTCATAAAAAAAATAGTTCGATTGAACTAAAAGAGATTCCAACTGTTACACTCCAACTTCCAATATATAATGAAAAATATGTTGCTTCTAGATTGGTAGATGCAGTTTGTGCACTGGATTATCCCAAAGACAAATTGTGTATTCAAGTACTTGATGATTCCACTGACGAGACATATGATCTGCTTGAGACTCTAGTTGCAGACTACAAAAACAAAGGATTTGACATACATCATATAAAAAGATCAAACAGGAAAGGGTACAAGGCAGGTGCACTTCGAAATGCGATGAAGTTTGCAAAGGGCGACTTTGTTGCAATTTTTGATGCTGATTTTATTCCTCCTACATGGTTTCTCAAAAAAGCATTGTCATACTTTTCTAGTCCAAATATTGGGTTGGTTCAATGTAGGTGGGGTCACATTAACGAGAGATATTCTCCACTGACAAAGGCACAAGCCCTTAGTCTTGATTTTCATTTCTTGATAGAACAAAAAGCAAAAAGCAACTCTCATCTTTTTATGAGTTTTAACGGCACTGCTGGTATATGGAGAACTAGGTGCATTGAGGATGCTGGAGGTTGGCATACTGCCACTTTGGTTGAAGATCTAGACCTAAGTTATAGAGCACAAATGAAAGGTTGGAAATGTGTCTTTATTCCTGATATTGTAGTAGATGCAGAACTTCCAGTTCAGATGAATTCTGCAAAAAGGCAACAATTTCGATGGGCCAAAGGCTCCATTCAATGTGCAGTCAAATTACTTGGTGATGTTGCACTAAAGAAAATACCTGTTGACACAAAAATACAGGCATTTGTTCAACTTACACGACATGTTGTACATCCACTAGTTCTAGCACAATTTTTAATTTTACCAATACTTTTGGCTTCAAAAATAAATCTCTATGTGATAAGCGGATTACCTGCACTCACAATAGTTGCTTACTTGGCAATGGGACCTGTGGCATACATTCTAGTTATTCAACAAATGTATGAAAAAAAATGGCGGTCAAAGACACTTTCCTATCTGTATTTGATAATTTATTCTGCTGGCATGTCTGTCAATAATACGGTAGCAGTTTTTGATGCACTCTTTGGAAAAAGAAACGAGTTTTTGCGTACACCAAAGTTTGGAATAATAAAAAATGATGATGATTGGAGAGACAAGGCATATGCTCTTCCATTTACAAAAACTACTCTTCTTGAGATATTTTTTGGTGTGTATGGAATAGTTGGTATGTTTGTCGCAATATTTTCTAATAATCCTGTATTTGTACCGATAATAGGAATTCAGGTAGCTGGATTTCTTTACATCGCATATCTTAGCATCTCGCATTCAACATTTAAAAAAGGCAAATCAAGAGGTAGAGTCGAATCAAAGGAAGAAAAAATGGCAAATAATTACTATAAAATAGCATTAGCGGGCATAATTGCATTAATTGCAGTAGGTGTGATCATGGCCTTTGAGGAATATGGAAGTACTATTTATCCACTTGATCAATCCAGAGGAATTTTGAGCCGAATTCAAGCTACATCTGATCCTCAAACCATTGGTGATGATATCAAAACAGTCCAACAGCTACTACCAAAATCTGGAAATCCTGTCTGGATATTTCCTACACAAGATACCGACTTTGGAATGATGCAAAGAGATCTTAGTACAATGTCGTCTACACTTGACAAAGTTTCAACTACTTCTGCAGATACTGCAGCATTTCATACTGGTTTGCTAAACATTCACTCTCAAGCTACTACTATAACATTCAATTTGCTTGATGCAACACCATACATGTACGTCAGTATCTCAAACATGTTGTTTGGTGTTGTGTGGGTTGCAGTAATTATTGGAATCTTTGCACTCTTGAAGAAGAAAAAGCAAGCCCTTGACAAAGACGAAGAAGACTAGGTAATATTTAGTTCACGTCTTATTTCATCAACTGCTCGTATTCCAAAAAGATCACGAACCTGTTCAATTCTAATTGCTTCTTTTACAATGTCTGAACCAAGTTCTGTAATCAAAAGTCTGAATACATCTGTAAATCGTATCTCCCACTTGTCTGCACAGTCTAGAACCTTGGATATGCTCCATTGTTTTACTTCCAAAGGTAGTGGCATCTTTGATTCTACTTCTATGGAAATTCTGTCAAACAAATTCACCATGTCTTTAGTCTGACCTGTCATTTTTTCTATGTCCTCGAGTGTACCATATTTTGACTCAGAACGCATTCTGATGTTTGACTGGAATTCTGACAAGCGAAGCAGACCCATGACCTCATGTGAGGTGTTTTGAGATGTCTTGTGGGTTACACTGCGAACATCCTCTAGTTGTTGTGCAATTTCGTATGTTTTCTTGTTAAACTCTGATATTGATGCCGAGTTTTTATTTAATAATTCTGTAAAATCTGATATTTTTTCGTCAAGATTCTTATTTTTGTTGATCATACTTTCTCTGAAATTGATAAACTCTGAATTGATGTTTCTAATGTCATTTCCAAATGAAGACAAGGACTCTGTTTTCTTTATCAGTGAATCAATCTCGGAACCAACATTTCTTATCTGAGAACTCAGACCTGATATGGAATCGGTCTTTGTTGATATAGTGCCAATTTCGCCTTTTAAATTGGATATGCTGTCCTCTAATTCTGACATTTTTCCAGTTTTTGAGGCTATTTCTTTCGTACTCTGCCTTACTTCTTCAATCTCTTGATGTATGTTGGCAAGTGATTGTGTTTTAGTTGATATGTCGTTTGTATCTTTTCGTAACTCTCCTATCTCACTGGTGATATTCGATAACGACTCTGAACTAGTCATTGCATTTTTAATCTCTTCACGTACTTTCTCAGTTTTTTCTGATACGTGCATTATCATTTTGGTATTGTTTCTAGTAGAATCAAGATTGTCAGCAATACTTTGCATGATTTTATTAGTATCTGGCATGGATTCTTGCTTGTCTCGAATTTTCTCTACGTGATCTTGAAGTTTGTTTATTTGATTATTTATTTTGTCTATCAAGTTGGAATGTGCTTTGACCTGAGTCATTCCAGAAAACAGGCGCTGTGTATCTTCTTCAATTATGTTTATCTGTCTAGAGTTCTTTTGAATCTGATCTAATGCAGAGTTTACTGATGATATCATGTCCTTGAGAGAGACTAGGATTTTTTGATTTTCTGCAAATATTTTTGACATTGTTTTTACTTCAGAAGCTAGAGTCTTGGTAGCATCTGAAATTGAAGACATTTTCTTGACAACATCATGTGTAGAATCTTTTGGTTTTGATTCTGCACGTTTTGCTTTAGTCACTTTAAATTAGAATGAAGGCAGCCGATAAAAGAGTTAGGGTTTAATTTTGTGTTGCACAAAAAAAGAACCAGATTTAGTGGTTCACTAATTCTGGATCGTGAAGACTTTCATGAAATGTCTTTGCCACCAACCCGTTTGCAGTTTCAAAGAACTGTTTTGGACAAAATTCGCAATTTAACATATGTTACGGTATCATACGGTACTATTAATAACGAGGTAACTTTGCTATTACCCTGTAATCTGATTTATTTTTCAAGTTTCAGCGAAATAGAATTTATACAATATCGCAAACCTGTGGGATTTGGACCATCATCAAAAACATGTCCCAAATGGGCTCCACATTTCTTGCATAATACTTCCACTCTTAACATGCCATGACTGGTATCTTCTTCTGCTCTCACATTATCTCCAATTGACTCCCAGAAGCTTGGCCATCCAGTTCCTGAATCAAACTTTGTCTCGGAGCTAAATAATTCGGTTCCACAGCATAGGCATTTGTAAATCCCTTTTTCCTTTGAATCGTGATATACTCCAGTAAAAGGTGATTCTGTACCTTTCATTCTACACACAAAATATTGGTCCGATGTAAGTTTGTCTTTCCATGGATCATTTTGCGGTTCCAATGACTCTCTATTGGACTGTTTAGGATTTAATTCTTGAGTCTTGTCTCATATTTTTCAAGCAGTCAGATACCCCAGGTATAATTCATCAAATGATATCAGAATACCCAATCATCATTCTGCAATGAGACCTTATCTTATGATGCCTTATATTATGACTGATCTGTGTTTATGAGACGATTTCTTGCATGTAACGCCTGTTCTTGTGTAGGAGATAAGAAATTTTCACCAAATTGTTATCCTGTATCACCTCTGATATTAAATAAAATTTTGTAGACCCTTGTATGTGAAAGGGGAAATACTGGAGAAAATCAACACTTCTGGGATTAGTGGGATAAAGAAGGTTGACCTGAAGAAAACATTTGGAAAGGACTGTGAGAGTATACTTGAGGAATTAAAGACAGATGAACAAATATTTATTGAAAAAAAAGGTGTGGCATACTTTGTTTGGACAAAAGAAAATTACGTTCAGCATGTCACGCAAAATGACCCAAAATTCAAACTAATGCTTAACATGTTAGCAGGCGTAAACCAGTCTATTGCAAAAGTCAAGGCGCATACCGATGTGCTGCAAGAAGAATTGGAACGATCTTCACCACGAGAGAATGTATCCAAAAATGATGATTTTGAAGGAGTCTTTAACAGTTCATTAAATGAGTCATCAACGTCTATTGGATGGATTCCATTTGATAAAATAAGAGAAAAAGTCTGTGAGAATCAAAATCTATCTAAAGAAAAATTCTATCAAATGACAACAAGTTTGATAGAAAATCACCAAGATAGATATGAAATTACATCAGGTGGTCAAGAAGGAATTGTAATGCGCGGACTAGTTCACGGTTATGTGAGGAAAATCTAATGTATCCATATAGTTTAGATCTAAA
>DATEZN010000029.1:0-7587 GCA_035255545.1 Nitrosotalea sp.
AACAAGATCCATTATGTTATGGATTCCTGCATCACTTAGCTTCTTGGAAGTTACTGGGCCTACCCCATCTAGATTTTCTAATCTTAAATCGTCCATCTTACCGTATGGTACGGTACCAGTACCTAATAAAGGTACTGCTGGGGGGTTCTGTTCCCTCTTCGGTAATGTTATACCTGTTCCCTGTCGGTTGATCCGGTAAATTGTGAGGGATTTGATGCTCACATTTGACTAGGCGTAAAATTTGTCCCTTGACTGTTTTTACTAGATTTACTTCATCACCATTCCTATCTTTTGTCATTCCAAAATCTTCAAGAATTCCTATTGTAATAACATCTGTAATTTTACTAGGACATTCATGATGCCGATATTCATCAACTATGAGCTTTCTATCACACATTGGACATTTTATGATATTATTCACTTTCATTTCCTTCTAAAAGTATCAATTTCAAGTTGTAATGTTTTGATTTGATTTTCTAAAATTTTCTTTTCTTCTTTTATTTCTTCATAAGCTTCTGATACATTATCAAAGGCAGTCTGTAATTTTTGATGCTGTTTTAACTGATCGTTGTATCTATCCATACACTCACAATATTTCTTAGGTAGACCTTCTGTTTCTTCATACATTCCCATCTGTTTTACTGCACTGATAAGAATAGTTAGATCATCAGCCCATGGATTAGGACTACCCATTATCACATGAGTATCATGTATCATTGCGTAAATGTATCTCTCACGAGCTATGTGCAATGCTTGAGCAAGAGTATGACTACCAGCATACTTGTTAACTGTCTCTGGTGCTGGAATGTTATTTGCTTCTAGTCTGATTTTGATAGTGTATTTATGTTCTATCTGATCGAAAAAATCTTCAATATTTGGGTATCTTATTGGTGGTGGCAACAATATCACTTTTTCTTTTTGTATTTCCTAATGATTTTCTCAACTTCGTCTGCATCATATTTTTTAACAAGAATAATTCTTTCACCGTCATCTGTTACTTCCATTTTCCAATCAAGCTTATCACCAGCTTCTAAACCTAGAAAAGCTACTATTCCTTCTGGGATTGTAGCTCTTACAGAATTAGTTCCTACCTTGGCAATACTTACTGTACTTTGTAAACTACTCAATAACTATGATTCAAGTAACTATAATTTAAACTCTACCGTTTTATTGCCTTTTAAATGGTATACATTTTTATACATGTATAACGGTAGATAAGACGGTAGATATGAATAACACTCGTGAAGAAAAAGGAAAAGAAATTGCCTCAAGACACGATCTCATAAGAATCTCTGATAATTTCTATCACGTAAAATCACAGACAACCAAAAGAGAATACAACGTAGTAAAATGCAATAATTCGTGGCAATGTGACTGTCCTGATCATATCTTTAGACATGTGTGTTGTAAGCACATTCATGCAGTAGAATTTAGCTTAAAGATACGTGAAGAAGTCAGAGAACAAAAGAAGGTAACAATTCAACCAATTACAATTTCAAACTGTCTATTCTGCAAGTCTGACAAGATTAAGAAATTCGGAGTTAGACACAACAAAAGCGGAGATATTCAAAGACTAGTTTGCGGTAACTGCAAGAAAACATTCAGTATCAATCTAGGCTTTTCAAAAATGCAGAACAAGCCCGAAGTAATTACTTCTGCTTTACAGTTGTATTTCACAGGTGAATCATTAAGATCAATCCAAAAGTTCTTGAAGTTACAAGGCGTTATCGTAGTTCACAAGACTATCTACATGTGGATAAAAAAATATACAAAACTAATGCAGAATTATTTATCCAAAATAACTCCACAAGTAGGCGATACTTGGAGAGCTGATGAAGTATGGGTAAAAGTTAGAGGGGAATTGAAGTATGTTTTTGCTTTGATGGATGATGAAACAAGATTTTGGATTGCTCAAGAAGTTGCAGATTCTAAAGAACAGCATGATGCAAGTACACTATTTGCAAAAGGTAAACTAGTTACACAGACAAAACCAAAGGTCTTGATTACTGACGGTTTGCCTTCCTATGCAGAAGCATATCGAAAAGAATTTTGGGAAATAAACCGACAAACTAGACCTATCCATATCAAGCATATTCACTTGCAAGGCGACATGAACAATAACAAAATGGAACGGATGAACGGAGAATTTAGAGATAGAGAGAAAGTAATGCGAGGTATCAAAAAGACAGATTCAGTGATGTTTAACGGCTATCAGATGTATCATAATTTCTTACGCCCACACATGGGATTAAACGGAAAAACGCCAAGTGAAGCTTGTGGAATTAAGATTGAAGGAAATAACAAATGGTTAACGTTGATTCAGAACGCTAGTAATTAGTCAAGAGAACCGTCATAGTTGTGTTGCCAGATGTATTCCATCTCTTTTGCATCTTCATCCGTCATCATTGAATTTGATTGATACATGTCTCGTGCTTCTTTTTTTGAGATTATTCCTTTTTTAACTAACATGTGTAAAATTTGTATTGACATTACCGATCCCTTATCTGGATAGGGTTTGTTTCCCATTGATTTACATTAATTTGTAATCTCTTAAAGTCGGCGATCAACCGAAAGAAACACTCCTTGAAATTGATTTTTTCAACCGATGAGGTAACAGTTCCTGCTGGGGGGTTCTGTATAGTCTGCGGTTGATAAATTGACTGTAAATAATCGGTTGATTAGATTTTATCCGAAAAGAGTTTTCTTGACTGCTTTGCGACCTTTACCCTCGTTAAGCCATTCATCTAGTAGTAATGCTGTTCCTGTGATAACTCCAGTTGCTACTGCACCTTGAACTACTTTGTTTTTAGCCAAATGTTTTAGTAGAGAAGTGACTGATTCATGTGGGTCATCTTCATCACAGTGTATGGAACAATTACCCGTATTTGCATCACATACTGCGTGGTATTTGCCTTTCCTGAAATGTTTATTCCAGAATCTTTCACCCATAGACGGCTTCCATGAAGGATCGTTTTGGAAATCTTCAATTCTGTGTGGCATTGTTGATAAGTAGAAGTTCAATCTGAAATTAAAACCTTATAGTACTATTCCTAAGGTGTTTTGTAGTTAATTGATCAATGGATCAATTTTGTTGACACCGCAAGAATTGGTTAATGAGATTAAAAATATCAGAGATGGAAATGCTTACATGTGCAAGTTTTTCCATTGTCTAGACTACGACTACATTGTCCATCGTTTGGATGATCTTTTCTATAGTGTCTGCAATCGGTTTCATTACATATTTCATAGTCACCCATGATGTTTCGAATTAGTTTGAATAGAATTTAATGTGGATCATGAGTCTATTGTTGACCTTTACTTAGCTAAAATTCTATGAAAGTTCTTTGTTCCAATTAGAATCTGTTTATTGTCACATAGTAAATCATCATGTCTTTTTGTTGAAATCTAGTCTTTAGTTTCTTTTTCAGTCTATGAAAAAACTCAATATTACTTTTAGTTTTCTTACAAACAACCCAATATGTACTATTTTCATCTTTGTATCTTTTCTGCGTAGTAGAATCAACCCAGTCACCTAACAGAGTAGTATTGTTTATAGTGCATCCACCAAATTTAACAACGAGTTCTTCAAAAGTTGTAGAAAATTTTTCTCCTTCTATTTTCTTTCGATTACCTTTTTTATCTGCATTATAACGAAGTGGAAGTAAAATCTCTACTTTAAGATCTGACACTTATTGTTTGATTATTTGATACTTTATATTCTTACTTTTGAGTAATTGGCAATCTTTTTTTTGTATTATCAGAGTATTTTTTCCAATACCACTGAATTGAGATTTGGCATGTATCAAAGTGTAAAATGCTTTAGCTTTTTGGTCTTGATATTTTGTAAAATCGACTTTTACGAATGCCTTACCTGTAACCCCAGTCATATTGAGTAATACAAAAGTATACTATTATAACATTGCCACTATTTGATATTGTAATTTTGTATTTGTTATAATATAACATAAAAAAAATATTTAAAGATACCTCAATACATTTTTGCGTTCTCAATGAGAGTACGCCATTTGTCATCTCCCTGAATTTCAATACCACAAGCTTCGCTAGGAGTTTTTCCATCTAAACTTTGATGTGTTCTTATGTAATTATGATAAATCTCGTAGCCCTTCAAGATCGGCGTGTCTTTTTTCTTCAAACCTCTCATAGTTTTTTCACGATCACGAATTTCACCATTTAGTCTCTCCATTTTGTTATTGTTCATATCACCTTGCAAGTGTATATTTCGTATGTGTAATGTTCTCTTTTCTCTGTCAATCTCCCAAAATTCTTTTCGATAGGCTTCAGAATAGGAGTGTAATCCATCAGTGATCAAAACCTTAGGTTTAGTCCCTGTTACTTCCTTACCTTTTGCAAATAATACACTTGCATCATGACCTTCTTTTCTATCTGCTACTTCATGAGCAATCAGATAACGAGTCTCATCATCCATTAGAGCAAATACATATTTTAGTTCACCACGAACCTTTACCCATACTTCATCAGCTCGCCATGCATCGCCTACTTGTGGTGTGATCTTGGACAAGTAATTCTCCATAAGTTTTGTGTATTTCTTTATCCAATTATAGACTGTTTGGTGTGTTACATCCATTCCTAATAATTTCAATGATTTTGACACGTTTCTTAGTGATTCTCCGCTAAAGTAGAGTTGCATAGCTGTTGTAATCCCTCTGGGGTTATGCTTCATCTTTTCAAATCCTATATTTACGCTGAATGTCTTATGACAATCTTGACAAACATATCGTTGAATATCATAATTTTTGTTATGTCGAATTCCATATTTTCTAATCTCTTTAGATTTACAAAATAAACATGAATCTATTGCAATAGGTTGAATCGTTATCTTGTTATTTTCTCTAACTTCTTGTCGTATCTTTAAGCTAAATTCCACTGCGTGAATGTGTTTACAGCATACGTGTCTGAAAGTATGATCTGCACAGTTGCAAACCCATTTGTCACCTACTTTGATAACATCATACTCTCGGTTTGTTGTTTGTGAATGTACTCTGTAATGATAATCTGAAACTCTGATTAGATCAGATTTTAATGCAATCTGTTTTCCTTTTTCTTCACGGGAGTTATTTTGCATATGTCTTATTAGGCGCCTACTAATATAAACATTTAGGCGCCTAATTATATAGGCGCCTATTTATTAAGGCGCAACCCATTATAATATCAGACGATGAAATTACAGCAAAGATCTAATCGTAAAGTAGGAGACAAAGAATATGTGAAATGGTATGTAGACATTCCATCCGATGTAATAAAAAAAGCAGGATGGAAAGAAGGATCTGAATTGGATGTTGACATAAAAGATGGAAAACTCGTCTTAAAACCAAAAAAATGATTATTATTTTTTGGGTTTTATAGGTGTCTGATCGTTTATTTTTAGAAGGTCATAAATTTCAGTTTTCATTAATCGAGAAGTGTTTTCAACTTCTTTTCCTTCATTTGAATGAATTTCATTAAATGCTTTGGCTAATTTCTGCATGATTATTTTTTCTTTAGACAGTATAGCCAAATCAGTAGACATTGATTCATCTTTTTTCACAAGATGCACTACTACAAGATCAGTGTTATCCCCTACTCCAATAGCTCGTTCAGCTGCTTTCTTTGCAAAATACACTAGCATTGTTGCACGACTCAAATCTGTATATGGGGAATAACGATGCCTAGTCAGTTCAGATAGAGCTAGACTTTCACCACTACCTATTGTAACAAATCCTATGGAATCATGCTGTCTAATATTTCCATTTTGATTTATTGTATATATTTCTGGATGTTTGGCATCTTTTTCTATCCCTGCAATAATTAATTCAATCTGTAATTCATAAATATAAGAATCCAGTTCTGATTTAGCTTCTTTAGCTAGTGTATCAGGGTTTATTTTTAGCTTATCAGTTATCAATTCATATTTAAAAAGAATGTCTTTCTCGATGGTGGATTTTTTAAATTTAATACATTCCTCACTTATAACATCGGCAGTTTGTTTTATGGAGATGTTTTTTAATTCTCTAACTCGGTGGATTACATTATTTGTTATAATTTGAACTGCGTTTGAATCATTTGTTGTAGCCATTAGAAAATATTTTCCAATGACTCTTATTTTAGAAGTTCCAAGTGCCTCAAATTGAACAATGGTTGATACAAGTCTATCAGCGCAAAGAAGAAGTTTTGGAGATGTTATACCAGATGTTGGATCAGTACCTAAATCACAAATAGCTGCGATACACACTGTCATAGGTTTCTCACACTTTAGGCGCCTATTAAATATGATCTTTTGATTACTACAAATCCTAGTTGACAAAATTAAGCTGAACTCCTTATACCGTACAGTAGGCTTGATTGAATAATGGCAAATGAAGATGAAATGATTGTATCTGGTGCTGTTGTTGCGTTTTTTGGTATATTATTAATTATATCTCCACCAGGTTCTGTCAAGTTTACAGCACATATTTCCACCTGTCAAGTGTCGGCTCATTTCTAAATTCATAATTCTGATTCCTTTTCTCTCACATATTCAAATTTTATTGAAGGATTAAACGAAAGATTCCCACCTATGCTTAATTTAGTTCGAATCTGATCTTTTTTCTTAACTTGTATATCCTGATGGTTAGAATCAGGTTTGGTTATCCGAAATTTGAAAAGTTCAATGCTTTCTGTGAAACCCGTTGTTGCTGTATACCTCAAAAAAGCCGTTTTTGAATATTTTTGTGATTTTTCTCTGAATAATGTAATAGTAGGTAATTCTAACGAATTATCCAAAACAAGGGTTATCTCTGTTCCATCTTCAAAATGACTAATGTAATCAGTTATGTCTAGAGAAGATTCTTTTGTCATTGTTTTTTATTTGAAGCATTTTGAATTAAGGTTTTCCACTTGTCACTGCCTTGAATTGTAATTCCACAAGCCTCTGACGGTGTTTTACCGTCTAAGCTCATGTGAGGACGAATGTAATTATTTTTTATTCGTCTTTCGTTTAAAAAGCATTTTAACAATACCGAGATTTATTTTTAATTCAACAATTTCTAAAGGAAAATTATTTTGAAAACGTTTGATCCAATTTTTAGATCGAAAACCCATATTATGTTATCCTTCTTTTAGCTATATCCGTGGATGTGAACTTTGTTAGATTATTAGATAAATTATTGATCATAATTGATAAGCGATCGATCTCAAGATCCTATTTTTATAAAAGGAATTTCTGCCATTTTTGATCGCTCATAAATAATCTAGATCAAATGATCGCATTAAACAATTAACAGAATTGATCAATCAATTCCTTTAGTTACGAGGTGAAAAATTTAGAACATGGCAAAATATGATAGATGTCAAAATGAAAGGTGTGGACATTATAGACAAGATCATCCGCCTGATTCACTTTGTTTAGGAATTTTTGAAACAAATGTTGGATGTTTATGTAGGCAATTTATTGAGATGGGGGAACCACTCCTATCCTAATTTTTTCAGGTTCTGTTCGGTTCATGGGACATAATTCTTCTTGTTTTCAGTCGGGACATACTTACTCATAAACAGGAGAATGACCTTGTTGCGATTTGGGGCTTCTACTAT
>DATEZN010000030.1:0-7258 GCA_035255545.1 Nitrosotalea sp.
TAACTTGGAGTGATGGAAATGCAGGCGGAGTATTTGGTTCAACTACATGTACGCTGTCATCGGGCACATGTAACATAACATATACTGCACCATCTACAGTACAAAATCCAATCACCATTACTGCAAATTATGGAGGCGACAGTATTGATCAAACTAGCTCTGGAACATCCCAATTATCACCAAGTACTCAAGATGCAACATCCGTTTTGGTAACATTGTCCCCTTCCACCATATCATCAGGAGAACAAGTCACAGTAACTGCTACAGTTAATGACACATCAAACTCACAGAATGTTCCAACAGGAACAATAACTTTGAACGATGGAAGTGGGGGCGGCACATTTGATCAAACCTCGTGTACAATATCATCTGGAGCATGTACTGCCACATACACTTCATCGTCAAGTCCTCCAGATGCAGTAACCATAACGGTAAGTTACCAAGGAGATGAAAGTCATCAGACTAGCACTGGCTCATCCCAGTTATCGGCAAATGTTCTTCATCCAATCACTATAGCTGTCACACCAAATCCAACTACCTTTTCTCCAGGAGTAGATGTGACATTCACTGTCACAGTCACAGACACTGCAGATTCATCTTCAAGCATTATAGGACTTGTGAAATGGACAGATAATGGAGCTGGAGGCTCATTTAGTCCTGATGCTTGCATAGTAACAAACAATCGTTGTGCACTAGAATACACGCCACCATCGAATCCAACCAGCAACATAACCGTAACTGCTTCTTATGGCGGAGATCCAGGCCACACTGGAGGTTCTGCAACAGCATTACTAACCGTAAACGCTCCATCATCTAGTACAAGCGAGTCTGCACCAACAACGCAATCACCATCTACGACTCAATCTACACCAACAACGCAATCACCTTCTACAACCCAGTCTACACCAACAACTCAACCATCAACTAACACACCATCTACACAGCCCAATACGTCATCATCAACAACACAATCACCTTCTACAACCCAGTCTGCACCAACAACTCAACCATCAACTAACACACCATCTACAACACAATCCACAACTCAACCTAATACATCACCATCAACACAGTCATCATCAGGAAATCCAACCCAACAAAGTACATCAAGTGGAAATTCTCAACAGTCACAACAAAGTCCAGTAGCAACGATCAGTAAAGCCATAAGCAATGCAGTCTCAGAATTAGAAACACTGTTTAAAAAATTATAAGTTCCATCCTCAGAAAAATTAACAATACAAAAATATCCATTGTAAAATCAAATAGTGAAATTCTAAATGTACTACAGAATAAATTAAATTTACAATACTTCACACAAGTAGAAAAATCATAAATTCTCATTTGTTTCCACCATCATTTACTTGAAAAAACTTAGAGCAAATTAAATACAAAAGGATCAAAAGTATTTCAAATGTGATTGATACTTTGCTGTAAAAAAATTAGACAATAATCTAACTTAATTCATTGTCATTGAAAAACTCAAGATAAAATAATATCTAAAATTTTAGTCTCTTCTCAATGCAACCATCGGAGATAGTTGAGATGCTTTCCATGCAGGATACATTCCTGCCATAACACTTAGTGTTAAAGAAAGCAACCAGACTTTGATCAAATCCATTGGAGCAAAAATCGGTGGTATGTGTACAGGCGGACCTCCTCCAGTAGGAGTAGTTGTTGTTACAATACTCATCACATACCCTCCAACAATACCTATACCCACACCTAATGAAGCGCCAATTATTCCTATCAAAGTCGCTTCCACAATAAACAGCGCCAGAATCGTAGCATTCTGGGCCCCAATCGCTTTCATGGTACCTATCTCTTTAATTCGTTCTGTGACAGAGTTATACAAAGTGGTAACAATCCCAATCGCACCCACAATAAGCGCTATAATTCCAACCATTAGAATAAAGGCAGCATTACCACTTGCAGCTTGTTGTCTTACGGCCATGAGTGCTTTTGGTGTTGTAGCTCCAAGAGTTTTTCCAAATGTAGAGGTCAATTCTTGTTGCACAGTATCAACATCATCAGGAGTTGTTGCTGCAACTATTACCTGATCATATTTGTTTAGCTTGTGTAACAATTCATTGCCAGCATCAAGATTGATGATAACGGAACGATCTATTCCAGTATTTCCAGATGGTTTTAGAATTCCTGAAACTATGTAATTCTTTACTATTGTAACCGACTTGCCACCAGGTACTGAGTAAGTAGATGTGGCTTTAATTGTCTCACCAAGTGTAATAAATGCACTATCTGCACCGGGCGGATTCACTATTGTATCACCTACAAGTGCTGAAGCTCTATCAGTCGGATTTACTGTAGAACCATCAATATATTGAAGATTAGGTAATTCCACAGTCAATTTCGATGGATCAATTGCGGTTACTGATGCACGCTGAGTATTTCCTTCAGAGTTTATTTGAACAGAACCTGTATATTCAGGTACAGCGTCTGCCACATTTGGAAGAGATTTTATTTTTTGAAGAATTACATTGTTAATTATTATGGAATTACTTGTTGAAGTTGCATACGAACTTAGTGAACGTTGTCCACTTCCTACAAAGAGAACGTTTGCAGCTAATGTATTGAACTGCTGTTCTAAAAATGCAGCTTGTCCGGCACTCAGACCATTCAATACAACTACAAGACTACATCCAAGTACAACCATCATGATAGTAAGAAGTGTTCTGACCTTTCTGTCAACTAGTGCTTCAAATGACAGTGAAAAAAGATCCTTAGGATTCATTTTCTTTCTTTTTTGTACTATCAAATATTGAGACGATGTCAGTCTCTCCTTGTGTCAACAATTTCAATTTTTTCTTTGCAGATTTCTTTCTTTTTACTAGAAATACAATTACTGCTACTGCTGCAATTGGTGCTCCAATAAGTATCGGCATAGGAATATCATCAATTATAGGCGTATGCTGGTTTGCAGATGTATTAACTTGAGGAGCACGTGCAATGTTGACGGTTCCATTTACTAGAACAGTGTGAAAATTCTTCAAGTCATCAGCATATGTTACTTTGAATGCTACTTGATACATTCCAGATGGTAAAGTACTAACTCCTCGAATAGGGATGCTAATTGGAATTGGTGAATCTGGTGAGAGATCTCCTATGAATTGCTGTGATGAACTTGAACTACCTTGAGCTCCGCCACCGCCGCCACGTCCTTGGCCTGTACCTCCAGCGCCACCTTGGAATCCTTGACCGGTGCCACCTTGGAATCCTTGTCCAGATCCTCCTTGGCCACCTTGAGCACTACGTTCTTGACCGGTGCCACCTGCACCACCTTGGAATCCTTGACCGGTGCCACCTTGACCGCCACCATGGGATCCAGTACCATTTGTTGAATTCATTCTTGCAGCTTTCATTGCACTTGTGAGTTGAGAAGGTGCAAGTTGTGCAGTAGTAAACAATGCAGTAGTACTACCTTGATTTAGTAAATTACCAACAAGATTAGACGTACCGCCAGACGTAGTTAGTGTGAGACCATAAATTTGAAGTCGAATATCTCCAACAACAAAAGTTCCCAAAGTAAGGGAATTTGATTGTGATTGTCCTTTTGAAACATAGTTTGCAGTTAGTGTAAATGAAGCTGGAGTACCAATCAATGTATTTGCTGCATACACCTGAGTTGCAAGCACTTGTCTACTCCCTGATGGCAAGTTTTGGATTGTCCAAGTAGATGGACCTACAACAGAGACAGAGGTTGATTGCGGTACAAGTGAAATTAGAATATTTGACATTGGATCAGTACTATTGTTTGCAACTGCAAAATTCAGATTATCCAGTATTGCTGCAGTAATCACAGGAGTTGTAGAATTCCCAAGATATGACAAGTTAAGAGATTGAGGCGGATTTGGATTTATGACAAGTCCTGTGCTAACTGCAGCTGTTGAAAGTTTACCCCATGCATTTTGATAATTTATTTGAAGATCTACTTCTTGTGTAGTACCAGCTGTAACAGTACTAGGATAAACAGTTGTACTTACTATAACTTTTGAGTTTGCAGGTATTGTTCCCAAGTTGAAGGTATTTGGTCCCAAGTTGACAATTTGTGTTGTAGCAGATTGCAACACTAATGATCCTCCACTGTTACTTCCTGTTCCACTTTTAGAACTTCCAAGATTTGTAATTGTTGCGACTACTCCTGTTGCATCAGCAGAGCCTTTGTTTTGAATTGTTATAGATATAGGATCTTCGTTTTGTGGAACAAGATTTGCGTTGTCAATCGATGCGTCCAATACAACTTTTCCAGGAAGTACAAATGGAACATTAAGTAATGCAGATGTACATTGTTGTCCAACTACTCCCACTTGGACATAATTTGCAATAGCAGTTGTAGTAAAAGTACCCACTTTTGCAGTCGGTAATACATTTATGTTAAAATACATAGTAAATGATGCTCCAGGCGCCACTTGTCCATAATAATTTCCTATTGCAGGATTGTTTGTAGCTCTTGCTGCTTGATTGAAATGTTCAAGTAATTGAGGATTTGCACTCTCACCAGTAGGAGCAAATCCTGCGGGCAGGTTAAGAAAAGCAGTGACTGAAGTTATCGGGAAAGCTGAATTTCTATTATTGAAAACAACTGCAAAAACAGAAGGTCCTTCTCCTGGACCTATTTCCTTTTTGACAGGATTACTAGTAACATCAGTGGCGGAAGAAGTTCCTTGGTCTACCCAATACGAATCAACAACTACAGGACCGGCATAAGTTGCATCAAGAATAGTAGTAAGAGGTGCAAAACAATCTTGCGTTTGTACCTGTGCAGATGCATTAAAGGATGTTAATACAGTAGGTGCAAACAACATTACAATTAAAATTGGAATTGCAATTTTTACTGTCAATCTTTTTCCAAAAAACCTTGGAATAGAAATTCTAGTTGATGACATCTTTCTCTATCCTCCCATCTCTTAATAATATAGATCTATCTGTAGATTCGGCAAGTTCAGGATTGTGTGTTACCATCACTATCGTACGTTTGAATTTGTGTGAAAGCATTCTTAACATATCAAATACATCATCACCTGTTTTAGTATCCAAGTTACCAGTTGGTTCATCAGCCAGAATTATAGTTGGATTATTTATCAAAGAACGAGCTATTGCAACTCTTTGTTGCTGACCACCACTTAGATTGACAGGTTTTTGATTTTTCTTGTCAGCAATACCAAGTGCTTCCAAGATCTTTATAGCGCGAGCATTTACCTCATCGCTTGCCATACCTGCAATTACTCCAGGTAGTTTTACGTTTTTCTGAACAGTTGTTCTATTAATCAAATTAAATGATTGGAAAATAAATCCAATACGACCGTTTCGCAGTGTAGCAATTTCAGAGTCATTAAGAGAGAAGATGTCTATACCATCAATGTAGATTTTCCCACTTGTTGGTCTATCAAGCGCCCCAACCAAATTCAAAACGGTAGACTTGCCACTACCAGATGGACCTACGACTGATACAAATTCTCCTTTTTTTATTGCAAAACTTACATTATCAAGTGCCACAACTCGCCCCGCAGATGAATCATATATTTTAGAAAGATTTTCCACTTTTAGAGCAAAAGAACTATTGTCAATAGTCTCATTTTGAGCACTTTTTTCAACTACCAAATCTTTTGTCATGCTTTTCAAAATCAATTCCCCTTTTAGAACTCATCTATTTGAATTTCACACGTATAAAAAAAATTGCTATACGAATTACATAGGCTCAAAAGAGTCATCACTGAACTTCTTGTCTATTTTTAGAATAAAACGATTGCCAAACCTTGTTAAGGAACATTGTTAGTGATGATATAATACGATTCTTGATCAGAAATAGACAAGATCTGCTAAACCTTTGTGTGCTACAAATCAATTCAATATACTCGAAAACACTCCTTGTGATAATATTTTGGAGGTCTTGCACCAATTCGTACTACGATATCCCCTTCAATTAATTTTATAGTACACTTTCTACACACATTATTACCAATCGAACTTAATCTTGCGACATCTCTTGGTTCTAGTCTAATCTGCATCATATGAGAATCATTGCCAAAAAAGTTTGTAGTACATGAAATTAATTTCCCCAATGCCATTTCTGTCCAAATCCACCATGTTTTGAAGGATAAACCACTTTGGAATGGATCATCAACCCTACACAAGCATCAAACTTTATACCACATTCATTACATTTGAAATTCTTTTTTTTATCAAACATGTTTTGTTCCAAATTCTCTTTTATCGGTAAGATTCTTTTTTGCGCAGTTTTGTTGCTAAAAGTCGTAGTATTAGAAATGGTATTGTTACAAGATCGATCTTTTTTCCTGCAGAGACACACAATATTTCATCCCCCAGTGGAAAGTTCATCGATACTATCTTGTGACCGTATGAGACAGTGAAATTTACAGGTCCCAACTGTGGATCATGTTCCTTGCGCATTCGCACTCCGAGTGCAGTCTCCATCAGTAGTATTTCTTGATCTTGTGGGCCAACAAAAGTCCGTATTCCTTTTTTTACACTTCCGGTGAGTAGTTTACCCTTGTTGTTTATCACCCCAGCAAATCGGATATTAGAATCCAAATCAAGAATCATTTTACAGACAGATTCAAGCAGTTCTTGAGAATGCGACCTGTTTTCAAAATTTTGAAGTGGTTTTAATCCAATTTGCACATATTTGTATCATTTATTTTAGATAAAACAATTATCGAACATTGTTAATTAACAATGTTAATGAAGAAATAATTCTCCCAAAAAATCATTTAATCAAAATAAAAAGGAAAAAAGAGTTTAGGATCAGGATGATGATCCACTTGGGGCTGTGCTAGACGATGGAGTTGTGCTTCCAGATGAAGGCTTTTTCCACGTATGTCCGCCCATGCCATGCTTCATAGATCCACCATGACCCATGCCAAAGCCGCCCATTCCAAACTGGTGACCCTGTGATTTGTATAATACTGCACCACTTGATGGATCGACAATTACGGTGTAAACCATATTCTTGTCATCAATCACCTTGAAACTGTATACGACATAGCCTTGTGCCACTGTTAGGCTTCCGCCTATTACTTTACCACTGGCTGCTGTTGCTGCAGTGTTTGCTGCATCAGGGAATGCTATTTTTACGTTAGACAGTATTGTTTGTTCAAGGTTGATTGTACCTTGGATTGTTGGTCTTTGACTTGTTGTTGTTGGAGTCTGTGCAGATGCTGCTGATACTCCTACTGTAGCAAGGATTGCTACAGTCAGAATCATAGCAAGCATCTTTTTGTTC
>DATEZN010000031.1:0-4096 GCA_035255545.1 Nitrosotalea sp.
GGAATTATTCAAAATAACAAAATAGCAGATTGTATATTTATTGAAAAACATTCCATTGATCTTGAACCAATGCATAATCCTCATGCCTCAATTGTACAGAGAGCTTCAGAAAATACGATAAAGGCAGTAATGTATGAAGGAGAATTAGTACATGGAAAAATCTAGGCCTTATGTGATACTTAGTGCTGCCATTAGCATAGATGGAAAGATAGCCACTCGCACTGGAAGATCAAATCTTTCATCTAAAAAAGATCTGATAAGAATGCATAATCTTCGGAAAAATGTTGATGCAATACTAGTAGGAAAAAATACTGTCAATATAGACAATCCACTACTTACTGTTCGATATGTGAAAGGAAAAAATCCAATTCGTATAATTCTTGATTCAAAAGGTAGTTTATCTCCGAAATCTAAAGTAATCAACACTGCAAAAAAAACTCATACAATACTTGTTGTATCTGAAAATGCTCCAAAAAATGTAGAACGATTTATCGTAAAGGGAGTTGAAATAATCAGATGTGGAAAAAAGATAATAAATATAAAAAAATTATTGAAAATACTTGGAAAAAAAGGAATCAAAAGAATTGTTGTCGAGGGTGGTGGTACCACTAACTGGTATTTTTTCAAAGAAAAATTAGTCGATGAAATTGTAATTACCGTTACACCATATGTTCTAGGAGGTAGTAATGCAATTTCTCTAGTAGAGGGTATTGGATTTAGTGATGTATCTAATTCTTTTAAATTAAAAAAGATCGACAAGTTGCAAAATGAGATAGTTTTACATTATGTATCTTAATGTTTTAGATCATCACGTAGCTGATCTATCTTTCCTTGCAAAGCCTTTTTCAGCTTTTCATTTTTTGAAAGATTGACTAATTTTCCACAAGTAGGACACTTGAATGACAAGTCAAGAGCTTTTTCAAAGGTTAATTTTTGACAGTCTTCATTTCCACAGTGGTAAAAATCTGCAGAATTTTCATAATCTACTCTTTGTTGTAGCCTTTCTACAATCTTCTTTTTCTGGTTCTCGATAAAATTATCTACTTCGTCCTTTCTTGCTCTCCATCTGTAAACAAACCATCCTTTCTTCTCATCCTTTACTCTTATTCCTGTTATCAGAGCCTTCCCAAAAAGATCATACAATACTTTTCTAACTATGTTAATTCTAAGTCCTGTTGAACTTGCTATTTCTTCATCTGTAGCGTCCTCTGTGTTAAGAAGAGAGCGAGCAACTTTTAGATACTCATCTCCTCCAATCAGGGCAGCGATTTTTACAAAAGGATCTTCATGTTCAACTGACATTGTACATCTTCTTTACTAATCTCTATATTTAATCAAATGGTTTTAAACCTGTTTTTATATAATTATCTCAATTAGCAGTTTTATCTATTACATTTTTTCCTTTTTTTGTTGGAATTATTTCGCGTTCTGCATCGGAATATTTTTTCTGGAGATATTCTCCTTGTGAAATTCTATCAAGTAGTATGGCAAGTGCTGAGATCTCTGAGTGTGGTTGATTTCCAATTGCAATATTGTAGTCAGCCATATCATATGCTTCTCTTGGAACTTTTTCTGCTCCTACTACAATCAAAATTTTTTCTTCTTTTTTTACTTGATCCTGTATAGTGTTGATGTTTTCACCATACATTGTTAAATGAACTATTTTGAACAAATCTTTCTTTTTTAATTTTATGATCTCCTTCCAATTCTCAATTATTTCTACTTTGAAATCACTACCCCACATTTTGTTTACCTTGTAAATAGTTTCTATGATCTCTGGATTTGCATCGTACATGTATATTTTTGATGCTCCAAATGCTCTAGATACGAGAGTGACATGTGTGGTTACTCTATCATCTCTAACAAGTCGCGTACCTATGCGCAAAACTTCAATCTTCATAATTTATTTTAATTTCTGGTCTGGGTATTTCATTTTTCTTCTCTGTACTTGGAGCATTATCTAATGCTTGATATATCAAAGTCCTTAATTGTGCAATATTAAACCCAGTTACAGATGATATTGCTAGCCATTTTCTATTATTTGTTAGATCTAGTTGAATTGCCCTCTCAGACACTTCTTCTTTTGAAACCAAATCTGACTTATTTAGAACAAAGATCATCTTGTCTTTATTTACACCAATCTCATCTAAAGTAGAAATACAGCTTTTGAATTTTTTTCTTAGTTCAAATTCTGTATCACTGATATCGATGACAACTATTACAACATCTGTATAGATAAGCTCTTCAAGAGTTGACTTGAACGCTTGTACCATGTATGCTGGAAGTCTACTTATGAAACCAACAGTATCTGAAATTAAAACCTCTGAATTTTTGAGAATAATTTTTCGTGTAGTTGTAGAAAGAGTAGTGAAAAGTTTTGGACTTTCTTCTTTTTCTTCCCCTGTTAATGTGTTGAAAAGTGTAGTCTTTCCTGCTGATGTATATCCTGCAAGAGAGATTGTTTTAAATCCAAATCTTTTTCTTGCTTGTCTGTGAAGTGCTCGCTGTGTTGATGATTTTGCTAACTTTAATTTTATACCGTTCATTCTATTTTTAATGTCATTAAAATAAACATCCACTTCAAATTTTCCTATTCCCATGAATCCAGGTTGCTCTCCCATCTTGGCTAGCCTAACTTTTTCTTTAGCTCTTGACATCTCATATCTTAATTGAGCCATCTTGACTTGCAATGTGGATTCTGAACTCTTTGCTCTTCGTTCAAAAATCTCAAGAATTAGAGCTTCTCTATCAAGTATGTTCATTTTAAGAGTAGATGCTAAATTGTAATTCTGACTCGGTTTGAGTATTTCATCAAAGATTATGACATCAGGTTTGACGGTACCTAGCATTTCCTTTAGTTCATCTACCTTACCTTCCCCAAGACCATATTTTGATTTGTTTAGAATTCTATGTTGCATGATTTTTCGAACCTCGTATCCTGCAGCATCGCATAAGCCTAATGCCTCTTTTAGAGAATCTTTATTATCATATGTTATGAGGATTGCAGAATCTTTCAATATTTTACTATCATTCTTCGATATCTTATTGCTTTCGCAGGGTTTTTTCTATTGTAACATCTAGCACTATCTCTGCTATGTCGCTTGCATATTCTGATATTCTTCGTATATTTTCGCTCATTCTTCTTACTCTGTAGATCTCTTCTGCATCCTTCAACGTTTTCAGGCTATCTTGAACCTTCTTTTCGTATTTTGAAATCTCTGCTGTTTTTTGCACCGTTCGTTCTGCCTGATTGGAATCCTTTTTGAATAAAGATAAACAAGCCTCGTCTAATACTGACAAGGTAAATAGGTTCATTTCATTTATCGGCTCAAGTACATTTTTCTTAATTGCCTTCTTGTATTCAAGCAAGTCTTTTGCAATGTCTGTTGCATGATCTCCAACACGTTCAATATTTTTTACTATTAATCTATAGCCTAAACAATGGTAGGGGCTTTCTATTCCCATTTCATTTAACATATGTTCATTTTGTATTGCTATCTTGAGTTGTCTCATTATGTAAAAACTAAATCTATCAACTTCATCATCGCTATTTACTACCTCTTTTGCTAGCTCAAAATTTCCTTCTTCCTGAGCAAGTAAAGCATCATTTTGCATTGATTTTGCTATGATCAACATTCTTTTTAGCGCTCCATCAACTGAAAGTTCAAACAGGTTGATCAATACTTGAATAGTTATACCTTCTACAGAATCTGCAGTAATTTCAGTTCCCATAAGGATGCTTTTTACTGCATCTTTGATAGAATTTCTCTGAGATGGCTTTAATCTACCAACTTTTGATTTTACGTTAATGATGGTGAATCCAAGAAGATAGAGAGAAATCAGTTTTCTTACAATTGTAGAGTCTTCATCTTCTGGCTTGATTTCAATTGTAGCTTCTTCTGTACCAACTGATTTGTTGTGATGCTTTAACGGTACAATTTGTAAATTAGAAACTCCCTGTCTTACTACTGCCACTTGGTCTCCTTGTTTAAGACCCATATCTGTAATCCATTGTTTTGGTAATGATACGATGTATGAAGACTTGCCTGTAAACTGTATCTTTCGCATTTCTTCATTTGTTCCCATGTTACATGAA
>DATEZN010000032.1:0-2247 GCA_035255545.1 Nitrosotalea sp.
AAGGATTGATTGACGATAGTTTTGTTTGCCTGTATGGTGACTCAATATTTGATTTCAATCTAAAGAGTATGATAGAAAGTCATCACAGGAAAAAATCATTTGTTACAATGGGATTGTCAGAATACAAGACCAAACTACAATATGGATTCATAGAAATGGATAAAGTTAACAGAGTAAATGCATGGCGCGAGAAACCAGAGGTTAAAGGAAATATCAACATTGGCTGCTACGTCATGGAACCAGGCATATTCAAGTTCATACCAACAAACAAGCCATATGGTATGGACGATGTAATACGCAGTGCAATAACCAAGAAAAACAAGGTAAGCGGACATTTAGTAAAGAACGGTTTTCTTGACATTGGAGACAAGGCATCATACAGAAGAGCCTATCAACAATACATCACTAGACTAGGTCGGATTTAGACCCAAAAGCATGGCAGCTATCAAGATACGCAAATTACAAAAAAAAGACATCTTCAATGGATTTTTACTTTCTCTTGATTCACTTAGAAAATCAAGTGACATCAAACAAAGTAAAGCCAATGCAATTTTTGAAAAAATCGCAAAAAATCCACACCAGATAATCTATGTTGCAGTAGAGAATTCAAAAGTAATAGGTTCTGCAAGTATTTTGATTGAACAAAAATTCATTCATGATGGAGGAAAGGTAGGCCACATTGAAGATGTGGTAGTAAGAAAAGAATTTCAAGGAAAAGGAATTGGAAATCAAATAGTCATAGCACTCTTAGAATATGCCCAGAAACAAGGATGTTACAAAACAATCCTTGATTGTACAGACGAATTGATCCCATTTTATAAGAAAATGGGATTCAAACGACATTCAAATTCAATGCGATTTGATCATCTATCAAAAAAGTAATCTCTCTTTGGCATAGGCTTTGTTCTAAACAATAATGCACCTATGGCAATCAACGGAATAGAAGCTATTGAAAATATGATAGGTGAGAGAGTAAGTTCTGGTACAATGTATGCAGGTATGATTTTTGGTATCAGAGTATTAACATAAGACATTCCTACGATAGTAACTACACCACCAGCTATGAGTAGTGAGCCTACCAGTCTTGAGCCATATTTTCGTGCAAGCATGAAAGATGTTCCTGCAAGAACAAGTCCAGGAGCCACACTAATAGAAATGAATTCCTTCATTTCAGAAGATGGGTCAAGGTCATACGCAGGATGTGAAAGATAAACGCTAATTGATATCATTTGAGCTACAAACATAACAAACATGCCAAAACTTGCAACGGCTATCCATTTTTCAACTGCCACAACTACTCAGCTAGCAGTTCAATAAATAAACCAAATGATTGGCTCTAAACTATTCCAACAAGATTTGCAAGTTCTTTTCTGCACGCAGAACCAAGTTCTTCTGCAGCTTTTTCTGGAGTTACTTTATTGAGAAACACACCATATCCCCTCTCAAGTCCAGACCAAGGATCAGCTTGTGGATAAACTTCAATGTGCCAATGAATCTGTCTATTGTTCTTCTTTTCTGGTGAGAGATGAAAGACCATATTGTATGACAAGTTTTTCATTGTATTTGCAAGTCCACCCAATGTAGCACGTAAAATTAGAGACAGATCGTTTATCTCTTTTTGAGTTATCTTGGAAAAACTTGTTATGTGTTTTTTTGGATAAATCCAGAATTCATACGGATGTGATGGTGCCCACGGACAAAAAGCAAGAAAGCCTTCAGTCTGTAGTATTTGTCTTGGTCCGCCAGTTTCAATACCAACCGTTTGGCACATCGGACATATTCCTTTTTCATTTAGAATCTTGTGTGCAGCTTCTGCTTCTAGTTCTATGACAGGAGGTATAGTTGAAAATGTTACAATGTTTAGATGTGCATGAGTTGTAGAGCCACCTGCTTCTTTTCCATGGTCTACATATATTGAAACATATGTCACTCCGCGTTGTGTGTATAACCATCTGAGTCTATCTTGAATTACAACAAGCACATTTGACCATTGTTCAGTTGATATGCTTGCCAGAGAATCTTTGTGTTTCTCCGATGCAACAACAACATAGTGATATCCATAAGCCGGTTCACTGTAAAGCGGTCTATCGCTATAGGAATTTTCAGATGTTGTAGTAACAATAGGATTTTTACTTTCAAATACTCGAACTGACCAATTTTGGACATAGTTATCTTCTGTATCTTGTAGTCTTTGCAACATGCCATCTTTTGCCACAAGAGAAAGGGTAGACGGATTTGTCATTGATT
>DATEZN010000033.1:0-2640 GCA_035255545.1 Nitrosotalea sp.
TGGAATTCTGCATTTGGAACACCTGACAATCCATTAAAGCCAGGCCAAACTGGTGATGTTACATTTGTAGCAGGTGCACCAGGAACTTATCATTACATCTGTACAGTTCCAGGACACGCAGCACTTGGAATGGATGCTAAATTCATAGTAGAGTAATAATGTACTTCAAGTATCTTGCACTTGCCTCCCTTGTAATCTTGTATTCACTAATGTTCATTGGTGGATATCTTCAAGCAAGTGGACAAGGATTGACATGTCCTAAATGGCCTCTCTGTCCAAGTGGCATTCTTCCATCTCCGGAATTTCTAACAGAATGGATACACAGATTCATTGCAGCTACAACAGGAGTCTTGATAGTTGCAACAGCAATTGGTGCATGGAAAACAAAAGGTTCACACAAGAAAATCAAGATCACTGCCACTCTTGCAGGAATATTTGCAGTATCACAGATAGGTCTTGGAGCCATAGTGATTAATACAAAACTTCATGCTGTTATAGTTGCAATCCATAATGGTCTTGGAATCTTGCTCTTTGCAATGACATTGCTTACTGCATTGTTTGCATTCAGAATTGCTCGTGGCCAAAAAATAGAGACTAGTGCTTAGGTTTTACTTTTTTTCTTGTCATCCATGCCCAGACAACTATGACAACAAATGCAATTCCGCCTGATGATATGATGTATGGAAATATGTTACCAAATATGCTAAGAACAGTAATGTTGTATTCAAACGTCAGAGTCTTACCATTTGGACCTACATCATACAAGTCAACATCTACTATGTGATTTCCTGTTTCATGAAATGTATATTCTGTTGACCAGTCTCCTCTGCTAAAACTTTGTACTGGGATTGTTCCCACAAGTTGATCGTTGTAATAGATTCTTGCACCCATTCTAAAATTGCTTACTTCACTAACTTGGGTGTTAAGCGAATTCCAAATGTCTGATGCTGATTGATGGTCTAATACCCTAAAACTCAACTTGAACGGATGATTAGCTTCTGGTATCTCTGGATCTGTAGCTACCTGCATTTCGTAATTCCCTATTGTTTGATCGTCAGAGTTTAGATTATTGTGAGCACTGGCATAATTTACTGTTGGAAACATCATGAAAATAATGATAGGCAAAAAAACCAATAGAAGAATCTTGGTCAACGCTGTACATCTAGTGCCATTTCTTTAATATACTATTACGACACTCGATCTATGAAAATTAACAAAAGCTTTAAATCAAGTTCTAAGAAAATTGCAAATGATGACCACAGTTAGTAAAACAATTGACATCAAAGAAAAAACCATGAATGTTTTTACATATTTCGCAAGACCTGAACACATCTCTGACCAATTTGAAGAGAGAGTAGGAATGACAATAGTTCCTATGGATGTTAAGGCCGGAATGGGAGTAGGTACAACATTTAGAGTAATTGGTGACTTTGATGGCAAGAGACTAGAGTGGGATTGTGAGACAACTGAATTCATTCCAGAACAAAAAGTTGCTGCTAAAATGATAAAAGGTCCATTTAAGAAATGGGAAATCACAGTTGATTTTAAAGAACTCGCTGAAAAAGAAACACGAGTTACCATGACTGTATCATATGACATGCCATTTGGCCCATTGGGTGCAATTATGGACAAGGCAAAGTTTGCCAAAGTAGCAGAAAAGGGAATGGAGACTGCTCTATACAGAGTAAGAGGTTTGTTGGAAGGTAACGGCTCAATTCCTGTGTACATCACACTTGATGCATACAGAAAACTCTTGGTAGAAAAAGAAAAGATGAACAATGCTCCAGTTTCTACTGTACTGACAAAAATACTAGAGAAATATTCTCAAGTAGAACAAGTAAAAAATTAAAATCATTTTCTTTTTGACTCAGTTTAAATAACGAACTTAGCGTGAGCTTCTTTACCGGGTCTATGGCTCAGCCAGGTAGAGCGAGGGACTCTTATGATCTTTCGGAGATATCCCTATGTCGTGGGTCCAAATCCCACTAGACCCGCTTTATACTCTATTTCAAATAAAAAAGATCTATACGATACTTTTTTTATCAATTCAAATCAAAATAAAATTAGTTGTATGCAATAGAAATAAACGATCTAACAAAGATCTTTAACAAACGCACAAGGGCTGTAAATGGAATTAGCTTTACCGTACAAGAAGGAGAAATTTTTGGCTTACTTGGTCCTAACGGGGCTGGCAAGACAACTGCAATTAGGATGATTACTAGTCTTACTACTCCAACCTCTGGGTCAGTTCATGTATTTGGGTCAAATGTTGCAAATTCCTCAGAACAAGTCCGACAAATGGTAGGCTATATTCCACAATCAATCTCAGTTGATGCAGACCTGACAGCTTATGAGAACTTGCTCATCTATGCCAAACTTTTCTACGTAAACAAAAATGAAAGGGACACGCGAATAAAATTTGCGCTAGAATACATGGGATTATCTGATAGAACAGATGATCTAGCCAAACGATTCTCTGGAGGTATGATGAGAAGACTAGAGGTTGCACAGGCACTTGTAAACCGACCAAAGATGCTCATATTAGATGAGCCCAGTATTGGCCTTGATCCATCTTCAAAGATACAGATGTGGAAATACCTAAAGAAACTAAATGAAGATTTTCACACTACAATTCTTATC
>DATEZN010000034.1:0-6893 GCA_035255545.1 Nitrosotalea sp.
AGCTTCTGCTTCACTTGCAATCTCCAAAATCTTTGTTCCGATTGCTTTTGTGTTGACAAGTATTGTAATATTTGCTTGTTCTGTTTCTAGAATTGGAATCTTGATGAATATCATTCTTGATTCCTCGATGTGGAATCTGTCCTTTATGATATTCTTTAGAGTATCTCTTTCTTTTGCTTCAAAATCTCCTTTTACTTTAACAAGTACACAACAAGAATCTCTTGGTCCACCCTTGTCTCTTATGTCGTTTTCATCAATGTCAAACAATACTGCATCTTCTTTCTTGCTGATGTGTTCTACAATACCTTCCATGGTGCTACCCTTGGTTCCTGTCATCAAGTCCGAGTTCCATTGTCTCTCCTCCGGAACAACTGGAATTACCCATGTAACTGCAAATCTTGGTCTCTTTGTTGCAAGCCATGTTCTATAGTTTGACATGTCCCACTCTGTCTCTCTTGCAAAAGATGCGATAAACATGGAAATTGCATTTGCTGCAATCAAGTTCATTCCTCTGTAATCTTTCCAGCCTACCTCGTGTTCCTTCGGAAGATCATCTATGATTGAGGACATTTTGTCTAATCTCTTTTCATGTTTCTGTGCAAGTTCTCTTAGTCTTTTATTTGAAAATAATATGGAGCAATCACTGTATTTTATCTGGTGTTCTAGATTCATCACGATGTTAATTGCGGATGCTTCTAGAATTACTGGATCCCATCCAAATTCTGGTAATAATCCAAATGATGCAATTGTTGCATGTTCTTTTGTATCCTTTTTGATGTATTGCATAAAGGCACTTGCAAATGAAGCGCCTGTGCCACCACCCATTGCAAATGGAATTGTAAAACCTCTTACTGGTTCTGGGGAAAGACTTGAGAGTTGTTTCTGCATGTCGTACTTTGTACTTACTTCTTTGATGAATCTTGTACGGCCTTCTGCCCAGTTTCTGGCAGCACCGCCTGCACCAGAGATTACATGCTTGTCTCTTAGAGCAAACAAGTCTGGATATGATTGTAAAATCAAATTAGCAGCTCTTGGGTCTAGATCAATTAAGAGTGCTCTTGGAATAAGTGGAATTTCACTTCCGCCATATGAATTTGGAAATCGTAAGATTGTACTTCCATATCTTTTGAGTATACGGGATTCATCCTTTTCTCCTTTTAATGTTGGTTTTAGTGGATCTGCTCCAACGTCAATCAATAATCTTCGATATGATTCTGCACCAAGACCAATTCCACAATGACCAAAACATGTCATGATAACCGGGGCTGGTGGTAATGGGTCGAATTTTGACAAATCTAATCACTATCTGAAACTAGAACTTGTCTCTTTAATGGTGTAGTCCAAGATTGTTCAGTCCATGCTTGATTGTTATAGACATGATATTGTTTTTGTTCCAATTTCATCCTGAAAACTAGATTATTCTTTTTGAATTTAAGATTTAAGAATGATTTATCCTTCTTCTGTCAGAGCTTGTTTGAGTACACGAAATTCTTCTATTGATATCTGTCCTTCTGCAAGTCTAATTCGGAGAAGTTCAACCGATGTATCTTTTTTGGGTGGAGTTGTGACTCGGGGTTGTTCTGCTTCTGTATTATTCGATGACTCTAGCAAATCGTGGATGTATCTATAATCTGACATGACAATTGGCTCATCACTTTTTACAGTCTCCATTATTTCTCGTAGTCTCTTTGGATTTCCCTTACCTGATGCAAGCAAACCCTTGATTGTTTTTAGCATATCTTCTGACATTTTATTTCACTATTGTTTTGAATCTGGGATCCCCTTTTATCTTATTGAATGATGAATCCTTGATGGCCCAGTTTTTTATGGTTTTGCCATAATGGGATATTGCCTGTGCAAGAAGAATTAGAGCATCATCATTTTGTCCCATTTGGGCTTTACTTCTTGCCTTTGCATAAATTACTGTACCGTTTTTTGGGAATTCTTTTAGTATTTTATCAAAGATTATGATTGCCTCATCATGTCTGCCAAGCTCAGATAATTCTGTTGCCTTGTAAAATATTGCTTCATTGTTTTCTGGTTCTTTTTCCAAAATTTTATCAAAGTATGATAATGCTTCTTCGTGTTTTTTTTGCTTGCCCAGAACTAGTCCCTTATAGTGCATTGCTTGCATGTTTTCAGGTTCTTTACAAAGTACTTTATTCAAACAATCTATGGCATCATCATATTTTTCAAGCCTAATTGATGCAATTCCTTTATTGTATAATGCTGGGAGATATTCTGGTTCATTTGATAATGCCTTGTCATAATATGTGACTGCTTTTTCAAACTGTTGTAACTCGGCAAAATGGTTTCCTAGGTTGTTTAGTGCATCAACATGGTTGGGATCATATTCAGTTATTTTCTCAAAGCATGATATGGCATCCTTGGTTTTCTTTAATTTCAAAAGAGACATTCCTTTGTTGTATAATGCATCTACATTTTTTGAGTCCTGTTTTAGTGCCTTGTCGAAAAATGATATGGCATCCTTGTGTTTTTCAATCTTGGCATAGCTTATTCCTTCTAAAATTGTTCTCTCTGTTTGACTTTTTTCACTCATTTTTATTCACTAGAAAATATTACTGATGTCTTGTTTAATGCTTTTTGATGGAGTCATACAAGTTGATAAATCTATAACTTTCAAACAAAATAAATTCTTCTCATGATTGCGAGGTTAACTATTTGATGTCTTTTGTGCTGCTTCTGGAAATGCCTTTTTGATATATCTTGAAAGAATTGGATATTGGATTATCAGTGATGATAACACCACCCCGAAGGTGATTGTCTTTAATATCTCCTTGACTTCGCTTTCAGGAAGGGTTGCAACTAGTGCTACTGAGAGTGCTCCTCTCATACCTCCAATCATGACAACATGTCTCCATGGGCCTATCGTCTTTTCTTTTGTAAATCTGTGCGTTGCTGCAAGTATTGGATATGTGGATGCTGCTCTTGCTGCCAATACGATGATGACTGCAAGTGCAATTAGAGGGAGATTTTGACCTATTCGAACAATGTCCATGTTCAACCCTAGATACAAAAATGCGACAGAGTTTGCAAAAAATGCTATCATTTCCCAAAAGTTAGTTGTGTATGCTCTTACTTTTTCACTTATGATGTGGGGCTTTCTCATGATCACTCCAAACCATAATCCTGCAGCAGCCGCTGCAACAAGTCCTGATAGGCCAAGTGAATTTGCAATTACAACTGCACCAAAAAGAACTGCTACTGAAAGTGCGGTCTCAGAAAGTGGTTCTTCTAACAATTTATGTAAAAATTGTGAACCTACTGCAAGACCTATTCCTATGCTGATGCCCCCAAAAAATACTAGTGCAAAATGCCCAATAGTTTCTAAAATGTTAACATTGATCCCTGTTGGAGTATCTGGAGAAAGTAATGATCCTTGTGCAACTGATACTGCAATGATTGAAGAAAATATGATTGCACCAGCTGCATCATTAAAACTAGCTTCTGATTCCATCAATGTTGCAAGTTGGCCTGGAACTTTCATTCGCTTGAAAATTTCAATTACTATTGCAGCATCAGTGGGTGCAATTAATGCGGCAAAAGCAAAAGCAACAATTGTTGGAAGCCCTGCAAGATATGAGAGTAAAAGTCCTCCAACTATGGTAGCAACTCCAACTCCCACTGTGGATAATAACAGCGATGATATTCTGATTGTTTTAAACTGTTCACGATCTATTCTCATCATTGCTTCAAAAATTAGAGGCGGAATTACAAAATACAGGATTAATTTTGGATCTACCTTGAATCCTGAAATGTTTGGAATTCCATGGCCTGTGAAATCTATGACTGATATTGAAATCCCAATTGCAACTAGAATCATGGTATAAGGAATTTTTACCTTAGTTGCAATCAGGGAAGCGAGAAATATTGTAGCGAGAAATACTGGGATAACAAATTCGCTTGATAGGAGGTGGCCCAAACTTAGATCTGCCATCCTTAGACTTTTGCTGTCAAATTATAAAAGTGGTTGCTAAATCTTGAGATGATTTGTGATTATTTTCGTCGGTCCATCATTTTTTGTCTGTTTCTTCTTAGAATGCGAAATCCTAAAAATATTCCAAGTGATATGTTTACCATTCCAAGTGCAGTCAAAATGAAGTTTGGATTGGTGAATACAACCAGTCCCATGAATATGCCCCAAAACCCTGCGATGAAAAACATGACTGTTATGATTGTCAATCTGCGATTGGAGGGGGCAGTCATTAGCGATTTTGATTTTATGGCACTATTAAACATTGAGCGAATTGTATTCTACATTACAAAAATATAGAAAATCTATCTAGGAAAATTCTTTTCTTACACTCTGAATAAATCTTGCATGAATTCTTATTCTCTCCAAAGTCTGCGCAAGCTTCATCTCTGTTCCGGGAACATGATGTTTTGCAAAAAAGTTTTTGATTTCTTTTTCTTTTTCAAAGTCTGCTTCAATGGAAACACTACCGATTATTCTGTTAAGAAGTGGATTTCCTATGCCAAATCTTGATACGATTCCTTTCCAATTTTGTTTTATCCATGGCAAGACAAGTTCTTTGCCTTGTGGATTTGTAACCATTCTTGCAATTGGTTGGAATAGGTTCTGTGTTCTGACTTCTTTTGAGAGTGTAAACAAGAGTGTCTTTGATAATAATTTTCTGTCTTGAAAGTTTGCAAGTGAGCTAAGCAATCTAACCATTTCTTCTTGAGTTGGTGCCTTGCGATATAGGCCAAGCATTTTTTGATATGTGGATGAATCTCCTGTCCATGCTATTACTGAGTATATGGTACTACGAAGATCTGGATTTAATTTTCCAGTCTTTAACAAATTAGCAAATCTTGATTTTGCCTCTGTAACTATGTCCTGGTCTTCCAGTCTTCCTAGTGCACTGATTACTTGAGAACGTAAAAGTACACTTGTTGATTTTTCTCCGTTGACTGGGTCCCATCCAAGTTTTGCAAATACCTTGTTAAAGAAATCAAGATTGAATTGTTTTATCTCATCCCAGAACTTTTCTTTTGACAATATTATGTAGAAAAAGTTCAGGCTAGCTATGATATCTGACAATACAACATAGTCATCCTCATCTTCATAGTGTCTAACAAAATCAAGATAATCTCTAAACGATATTTGATTTGATATGCAAAGTGCAAAGAGGTCGTGATGGATGCTCCAACGGTCTACGTTTGATATTGTCTTTTCTTCAACTTGTCTTGCTAGTGAATCAAGGGCATCTTTGTCATATTTTACTCGATAAAATCCCTTTTGGCCGTCATTTACCTTGAACCAGTCTTCTTTGTAGGGAATGGTAATTGGTCCCTTCATTAATTTGGTAATTACCTTGTCTCCTGTTCTCACGGAGAGTGGGATAATCCAGTTTCCTTGTTTTGGTTTACCATTATTTTCTAAAAGGAATCTACTCTGAGATAATTTTAATTTCGAGTCTTTTATCTTGGCTTCAATAACTGGATATCCTACTTGTCTTACCCATGTGTTCATCATTTGTCGTACTGGTTGTCTTGATATTGATCCAAGTGAGTTCCAAAGATCTTCTGTTGTTGCGTTTGCATATTCATGTTTTTTCAGATAACTGTGTAATCCTTTTCTAAAATTATCATCTCCGATAAAGTTCTCTAACATCATCAGTACACAACCGCCCTTGTTGTAACTAATCTCATCAAATATTTGTCGAACATCTGCAGGACTTTTTACTGGTACATCAATTGGATGCGATGATTTTAGAGAATCAAGACTCAAACCTCCTGTCATTTCTGAAATGAGGAACTGGTCCCAGAAATCCCACTCTGGATATAGTGCATCAACTGCTTTTGTTGCCATGAATGTAGCAAAGCTCTCATTGAGCCATAGATCGTTCCACCACTTCATGGTGACTAGATTGCCAAACCACTGGTGTGCTATCTCATGTGCAATTACTTCGGCAATGTGTTGTTTTGTTTCAGTAGATGATGTTTTTGGATCGTAAAGCAGTATGGTCTCTCTGAATGTAATTGCACCCCAGTTTTCCATTGCACCTGATGCAAAGTCCGGTATTGCAATCATGTCAAGCTTGGGTAATGGATATGCAATCTTGAAATATTTTTCAAAGTATGACAAGAATTGTTTTGTAAACTCTAGTGAAAGTTTTCCTTGCTGTTTCTTTCCCTGTGTAGTTATTACTCTGATCAAAGTCTTGCCAGACTTGGTTGAGATGTGCTCAAACTCTCCAACTGCAAGATAAAGTAAATACGTAGACATGATTGGAGTAGTGTCAAACTTGTACAGGATCTTCTGAGCTACTGCTTTCTTTGATGTTATTGGCATGTTTGAGATTGCAGTATGTGTCTTGTCAACTAAAAGTGAGACATCAAATGTTGCCTTGGCTTCTGGTTCGTCCCAACATGGAAATGCTCTTCGTGCATCTGCTGCCTCAAACTGCGTGGTTGCAAGGTGTTTTTCTCTTCCCTTGTACTTGTATTTGCTCCTGTAAAACCCAACAAGCTTGTCATTTAGTTGTCCTATGAAATCAATTGAAAGAACTGCCTTGCCAGATATTTTTTGAGAAAATGTGAGTGTAAGTTCTTCTGTCTTTTCATCAAGTCTTGGCTTTGGTTTGATCTCTGTTCCATTCCACGATATCTTACACTGTTTTATCTCAAGTTCTGCCGCGTGCAACACAATTTTGTTTGTAGGTCTTGTTATCTTGATTGATATTTTCTCTCTTCCTTTGAATGTAAATTTCTTAAAATCTGGTTCAAACTCTAATTCATAATTTATTGGAAAGATGTCTTTCACAAGATTTTTGTTCTAATATACACGTAATATACTTTCTAATGCATAATTCGTGCTAGCCAATGTATGAAATGTACGCCAAAAAATACTATTGCAACTGCTTTTA
>DATEZN010000035.1:0-2807 GCA_035255545.1 Nitrosotalea sp.
GGAAGAATAATTGAACAATATGATTCACTTGCAGAACGTGAAGGATTTACAGTCATAGATGGAACAACAAATATCGAGGAACAACAAAACATTGTAAGAAAAAAGATCATGCCTCTTTTAGAAGGACATCAAACAAATAGGACAAGAACTAGGCGATAAAAAAATGACACGAACAAAATACAAAGACCTTGGAAAAAGAACCGTAGAATTCTATGGTCATGGTATAAAGAATTTACAGGAAATAGAAATCAAGGGCAGGCTCATCGTAATAGAAGGTCCTGATGCATCAGGACGTAGTACACATATTCAAGAGATTACAACGAGATTAGAGGCAGATGGTCACGCCGTGCTCAATACAGGTCTTAAAAGATCAGAACTCGTAGGCAGAGGAATATTAGAAGCCAAAAGAGACTATAACCTAGGAAGAAAAACTCTAGCGCTATACTATGCTGCAGACTTTGCTGACCAATTTGAATACAAGATAATACCGGCATTACAAGCAGGCTATATCGTACTTGCTGACAGATACATCTACACTCTCATAGCAAGAAACTTGGTGAGAGGACTAGACAGAACATGGTGCCATAATTTGTATGGATTTGCAATAAAACCAGATATTGTATTTTATCTAGATGTGGAACCATCAGTATTGATACACAGAGTATTCCAAAAGAATTCTACACTAGACCATTATGAATCAGGAGCAGACATGGGTCTATCAGAAGACATGTACGAATCATTTTTGATTTATCAAAAAAGAATTTCGCAAGAGTTTCATGCGATGCAAAAAAAATATGGTCTAATACCGATTAATGGAAACAGAACAGTATCAGAGATACATAATGATCTCCAGAAAAGAATTGATACTTTTCTCCAACGTATAGGTCACTAATAATTTAAACAAAATCCGAGACATCATATAATATTACATGCAATGACTCAGATTATTCAAATCAGCATAACAAGAAATGAATCAAATACACTTAGATTGGTTCATGTGACGACATGTCTTTTTTGATTTCGATATTTTCTATAGGTGTTGGAGGCTGTACTGTAACCATACTAGCATACACAGCTTTTCCTTTTGATATTGGAACCAATATTTTTTTCAGATTTTTGAGATCTTCGCTTTTTTCATGTGTCTTTTTGGCAGCCTTGTCCACAAAAGACATGATATGTATAAACACAGTACGATCACTTTCATCTTGAAACACTTTGTATTCTGTTGTTCCAGATTCAGTCTTTTTTATCGCTTCAACGTATTCCAATATTGCAATAATTGCTTTGGCAAGTTTTTTCTTTTTTATTTTATATTGTACCGTGATTGTAATTTGTTCCATCAGTGCATTTACCTAAAAGACAACTAGTACATTGATAAATAAAAACTTGATTGTCTTTTTATCTCTTCAATGATTAAATTTTTAGTAATTTGAAGAATGAACCGCACATAGTCTCATATTTTCTATATAGACATCATAAACAATAACAGTCTATACGGCGTATCCTTTTGAGTCACCAATTGTATCTTGTTATCATGTCAATAATACACGATAATTATTTTGGATTTGATGCCCTATGCAATGACATTACCAATCTAGACAATGACATCGAATTGGTTGCAGTGCTAAACCACAAAGGTAGAGTCATAGAAATCAAAGCCAGAGAAGAAGGAATTGACAAGGCATTAACTGTACAAAAAAGAGAGATGTTTTTCATGCAGTCTGTTCTTCAGACCTCAATGAATAGAGATCATGATGATGAATTTGGCAAAGTAAAGAGTTCAATTCTAGAAAGAGAGCGATTCACTACACTATCATTTGAATTTCACAACTATGTCATTTTAGTAGTTTCAAGACCAAGTTTGAATCCAATTCAACTCAAGAACAACATCTTAGAAAAGATGAACAGCATCAGAAAAATAGAACTTGCACAGTAAACTAACATCATAGGAAAAACAGATCACGTTTTTATTTCAAGTCCAGTGGAAGAATTATGATAAAACTAGTGCCAACACCTATTGTAGATTTAACACTAATTTTTCCACCATGATATTCTACAATAGATTTGCAACTTGATAATCCAAGACCTGTACCAATTTGTTTTGTAGTAAACAATGGATCAAATATCTTGGATAGAATATTTTCTGGAATTCCAGGTCCCGTATCCCGAATTTCCATTACCAAATTGTCGTCATGTTTATCACAGGTTATGTCTAGTTTACCTTTCAGCCCCATTGCCTGAATAGCATTAGTTATAATGTTAATCAACACAACTTCAATCTTCAGATAGTCACATACAAGAAAGACGTCTTTTTTGAAATACTTTACTTTTATTCCATCAGGAGATTCTACTTTTTCAAGTGCAGATTTTGTTATAGCCTGAAGATTTTCCCGTTTTAGTGTTAATGTCGGAGGCCTGACATAATCCAGCACATTATCTACTTGGTGAGTTATTCTCAGTATCGCTCTTTTGATTCTTTCAAGTGCATCTTTGTGCTTGTTTGTAAATTTAGGATCTTTGTATTGCAATAACTCAAAATTATTTTTAATTATTGAGAGAGGATTACGGATATCATGTGCCACCCGTGCAGACAATTCACCAATGGTCGCCAATTTTTGTGAATTATCAAGTCTTACCAATAATTCTTTTTCTCTTGTAACATCAATCCCAATTGAGACATATTCTGTGATTTTACTATTTTTTACATGCGGAATGATAATGGTCTTTGACCAGTAAAATGAACCATCTTTTGATCTATTTTTGAACTCGCCTTGCCATATTTTTCCATTAGATATGGTCTCCCATAA
>DATEZN010000036.1:0-9230 GCA_035255545.1 Nitrosotalea sp.
GTATTGGGAAGCTGCAAAGCTTATTAAAAAATAACACTAGTTTGCTGTAAATTCACGTGTTCCGTTCTTGTCGACAACAAGTACATCAACTCCATCCCCACTTGCATTGTCCCTCATTATTGCAGACTTGATTGACTTTACTGCCAAGGTTACTGCATCCTTTTCGCTCATCTTTGGTTTGAATTCTTGATCCAATACTCCAAGTGCCATCTCTGCACCCGTACCAACAGAAGCATAATCATCAGGTAAAACTGAACCCAATGGGTCCAGTGTATAAATTACAGAATCACCATCAATTCCCCCAACTATAACCTGAGTCATAAGAGGATAGTAACGTCGTTCATACATCATAGTAGACATCATCTTGGCCACAGAATTTGGAGGAATTTCACGTTTGATTTCCATCTTTCGTATCTTTGTCATGGCTTTCATTTGCATTGCCAAAACCTGCATGTCTGCAACCATCCCAGCACAACATGCACCAACAAAATCAGTAATCTTGAATGTCTTTTTCGTATTCTTGCTTACTACAAAATTACCATAAGATATTCTTCTCTCACTTGCCATGACTACACCGCCGTCATATGTAATACCAACCGCAGTAGCACCTGGCATGTACATGTAAGCCATATGATTGAATTGCAAAATGAGCACAATAAAGGCCTTTCTGTGTAGTTGACCATAGATCAGTGGATTAGAGGCAAGAAATCTCTCTAGTTTCAAATTCAGAAAAATGATCTTGCAAAAAATCTACTGGGATGCAAAATTTCGAATTATTTTACACATGCACTTTGTTGTTTTTTTGAGCAGATCAATTCTTGCAAATTCATTTGGCGAGTGGATCCTAGAAAATATGTAAGTGCTTCCTATTGCAATGCAAGGAGAATGTAAGAACTTGACAAACGAGAACATTGGTCCAGTTCCTGCAGATGAAACGCTAAGAATAGATTTTCCAAAGGATTCATCTGCTGCTTTTTTCACAGTTCTAACAAAAGGATCAGATAATGCAGTCCTTGCAGCTGCCTCACCATGAATCAGTGTAACTTTGATATCTCCAAATCCATTTTGTTTTAGATGACTTTTCAGGCGGATGAGTTGTTTTTTAGGATCCATCTTTGGAATCAACCTGAAATCAATTTTGACTAGAGCCTTTGACGGTAGAACAGTTTTTGCACCAGGACCTTCATAACCTGATGTAAATCCCGCAATGTTACATGTTGGTTCTCCCACCAGGGCTTTTTTGATTGCCACACCTTTTTTGTTATCAACAAATTTTTTGATTCCATATTCTTTTTTAAATGAGATTTCATCAAATGGCTCTGACGCAATTATTTTTAGATCCTCTTTTGTGAACTTGTCAACTTCTTTGTACCAATCTTTTATCAATACAGTACCATCAATGCCACGAAGTGTCTTTAATGCCTCAACAAGTCTCCATGCAGGATTTTCTATTATCACTGCAAGACTTGAATGTGCATCACGAATTGATTCCACTTTTGATAGTTCCACGTAAAGCAATCCCTTCATTCCAAGACTGATCACTGGCCTGTCTTGTTCATCAACATAGCCAAACTCCCAGATTACTGCATCACAAGCCAGTTTTTCTTTGTATTTTTTTAGATAATCTTCAATGTGTACGCTTCCAATTTCTTCTTCTCCCTCAATGAAAAATTTTATGTTGCATGGTACATCTCCGGTTGTTTTCAAAAATGATTCAACTGCTTTTATTCTCGTGATTAGCTCACCCTTGTCATCAGCAGAGCCCCTACCAAAGATTTTGTTTCCAATTATTTTTCCACTAAATGGTTTGTCATCCCATAACTCAAGCGGTTCTTCAGGTTGTACGTCATAATGATTATAAAATAACAATGTCTTTTTGGAATTTTGTTTTGACTTGACCTCTCCATATATTGCAGGTGGAACGCCTTTTTTGGTATAAAGCAGCTCAGCGTGTATTCCTGATTTTTTCATCATTTGAACAATTAGTCTTGAACACTCTACTAGCCCCAGATTTTTTGCAGAGACACTTGGCTGTCTGATTAGTTTTTGTAGGTCTGAAACAAGACTTGAAAAATTCTTGTCTACGTAATTTTCTTGCATGATTTATTTCACTTTATCAAACGGTTTCATGGAATATGGTATAAAATCCAACAGATCAGTTGCCATAATATGCAAGCCATATTTTTTTTGAGCCAAGTATCCGGCCTTGCCATTTACAAATACAGCAGAAGAGGCGGCCTGGACTGGATCTTTATTTTTAGCAAACATTGCTGCAACAACACCTGACAGTACATCCCCTGTTCCACCAACAGTCATGGCTGCAATGTTTTTTGGATTCAAGTATGTTTGTTTACCATCAGATACAATGTCCGTTGGTCCCTTGAGTAGTATGATTATGCCATTTTCTTTTGCGTATTTTTCAACCAGTCCAGTGCGCGGTTTTATTGCATCAGGAGGAAGTTCACCAAATAATCTTTGAAATTCTCCTGCATGAGGAGTAACTATCACCTTCTTGTCTCTAATCTCTGGAAGAATTTCTGGCACAAGGGTGCTTGCATCAAGTGAGAGCCTAACAGCCCTATCAAGAAGAGAATGGATTAGAATCTTTAATGCTTCCCGGTCTTGAATTCCAAGACCCATCCCTATTGTAGCAGAATCAAGATTTTTTGGTATTATTCCAAGTAATTTTTGGACAGAACCGCGAGTCAGTTTTACATCAACTAGTGGTACAACAATTAGATTTGGTGAGAATGCACGTGTTGCCATTACATTGATCTTTGGTACACATGTATACACCAAGTCAGATCCTGTACGCAGCGCTGCAAGAGATGACAAGATTGGAGCACCATGATAAAGATAATTTCCACCAAGAACTAGGACTTTGCCATTATCTCCTTTTCTTGATACAGCCTTGCGTGCCGGTATGAAACTTTTCACAATCTGAGCTTGAAGAATTTTTGCCAACAGTCGTTTTATTTTTTAAGAGATGATAAACTTTCGTCTTCTGCAGAATCAACTTCTTCAGATTCAATCTCGGGCTGTTCTACAGGTAACAATATTTTGCGCAAGCTTGCAGGTGTAATGACCTTGCGTGCAAACGCAACATATGTTGTATGCCCAATTGCCCTAAATGAGTGTCTTGTCTTTCCATCCCTTGCCTCGATGGTTCTTACAATTTGTTCAGTGCATTCAATATCAAAGAAATCATTTTTTCGTAATGCCGCAGCAAGTTTTTCAAGTTGGTTCATGGTAGGACATATTGCAACAAAGGCACCACTTCCTTTGAGCATTTTTCTTGCTTGAGGTACAACAACCCATGGATCTCCAAGATCAACTATTACCACATCAACATCTTTTTGAGGCATCTTTTTTGCAGTCTTGAGATCAAGTTTTGTCATTGTGACATATTTTGAGACGCCGGCTTTTTCTATATTTTTTCTTGCAATTGCCATAAAGTTTTCATCCACATCATATGTGTGAACATGACCTTTTGGTTTTACAATGCTTGCAAGAAAAGTTGTAAACGAACCACTTCCAGTCCCAATTTCTACTATTTTGTGTCCACTTTGCAATCCTATTCGTGCTGCAATGTATCCCAAGTCTTTAGGATATACAATCTGAGTACTACGCTGGCTCTTCATTACATAATCATAGATTGTAGGTTCTAGCGCAAAAATTATCTTCCCCTTGTTTGTTTTTATTGCAGTACCAAACGGCTTTCCTATCACTTTCTTGTGATCGATTATTCCAACATGGGTGTGAAATTTTTGTTTTGGTGCAACCCGCATTAACCATTTTTTACTATCATTATAAAAAAACAACACATTGTCGTTTTGCTTTATTTTCTTCAACAATTCAACCTGATCAGGTGTGGATAAATATCTTGACCCTGAAAATTTTCACATATCAGACTAGATTTTATTTTCCTTCACTTGTTTTTGGTTTTCCTTTTAGTATCTTTCCAGAGATGATAGATGCTATCCACAATCCCACTCCAGTCCAAACCAATTCCTTGTGAACTGTGAACATTCCCAATGTTGTAGAGACAAGTCCAACTGCTGCAAATATCAGAGGAATTGTTGCTTTTTTTGTGGGCAAATTCATCTCACATCCTTTCAGGGGCATCAATACCCAAAAGTTGTAAGGCTTTAGCAAGTGTCTCCTTGAAAGAATAAACAAGACAGAGTCTAGCATTGATGATATCTTCAGAGTCTGCTGTTAAGACTTTGACATGTTCATAGAAAGTATTGAATGATACTGCAAGTTGGTAACAATATTTGGCAATTACCTTGGGCGAGAGATTCTTTGCAGAATCTTCCACGTGAAGATCAAACTTGCCAATGATTTTGACCATATCTTTTTCATATACAGTATCCATAGTACCAAGATTTGCCTCAAAGTTTGGACTCTTGCCAGCTTTTTCCAATATTCTTATCGCACGTGCATGTGCATACTGGATGTAAGGTCCAGTGTCCCCCTCCAAACTGAGTGATTCAGTCAGATCAAATGTAATTATTTTGTCAAGGTCTTGTTTTATCATGGCATAACGCAGCGCTCCAATTGCTACCTGTTCGGATATTTTTACAAGATTCATTTCATCAAATTCTGGATTTCTTTTCTTTGCCTCATCAAATGTTCGTCCACCCAAGATGTCAAGCACATAGTCTGCACTGACATAGATTCCCTTTCTGCCAGACATTTGTACAGATTTTCCCCCAGTATCAAGATCAAGTGTCTTTGCAGTGTCAGGACTTAGTGTAACTGATTCATATCCAAGATGAACATATGAGTCAGGTTTTGATTTAAACTCTGACATTATCTTTGTTATAATATTCTGAAGTCTTGACTGTCTAGAATCAATAACAGTGATTACTCGATCTCCCGTAAAACGCATTGCAGTCTCCTTTGAGTCAAGCGTAGTTTGCCACAAGACACGTCCTGTCTTTTGTACTGCATAATGTTTGTAATAAAACGGGTCTTCTAAGATTCCAAGTTTCCATGCAGCATACGGAATATCTTTTGCAATGTATGTAGCAGTACCATTGCTTCTAACCAAGACCTTGTCTTCTTCTGATTCTGCCTTGATTACCCAGCATCCAGCATTTTTTCCTTCTTGTTCTAGATTTGTTATTCCCATGGATTTCATCTTTTCAAATGCAACTTGCCACAATTTCGAGTGGACAATCTGAGATTCAAAGTTAAGACAATCATATGTAACACCAAGACGCCAACATGTTTTGAGTTGCTCTTCAAGAACCCGTCTTGTTATTTCATCCCCAAACTTTGCAATCTCTGATGTTCCTTCTTCGAGTTCTTGAAGTACATGTGAGCGTAATTCTAGCAGTGCCTTCTCTGTCTCATATCTTTCAGTGGTTTTCACATATACAACATCACCACAATAGTGATCAAATTTTTGATCCTCTGGTGCCTTGTCAGAGTATCCCCCATACTTGAAGCCAACAATGATATCTGCAACCTGGAGTCCCGAGTCATCAACATAATTTAGAACGCTGACATCGTATGATGCCTTGTGTAAAATTCTGGCAATTGTATCTCCAATTATTATATTTCTAACATGTCCAACATGTAGAGCCTTGTTTGGATTGACACTTGTATGCTCTATTACCATCTTGGAATTTTTTCCGAGATCAACAGAGCCATAACTTGCACGAAGTGATGAATGTATGACCTGTGGTACAAGCAGTTGATAATTTGCAACAAAATTCAGATAGCCTGATGCATGTACGGAAACCCCTGATACATATTCACCAAGATTTTTTTTGTATTCTTCTGCAAGTGATTGGGATACATCAAGTGGTCTTTTCTTTAGTACCTTTGCAAGCAAAAATCCAACATTGCAACTCACATCTCCAAACTCCGGTCTTGATGCCTCAGATACATCAAACTCTACTTCAGGATATCCAAGTGTAGTACAGGCTTTTTTTACACCGAGTCGGATTTCATCATAAACTAGTCGTAGTGTCATGACATCATCATTCTACCAACAATTGTAGCTGTACTGCCTCTAATGCTTCAATCATGCCATCACCCTCATGACCTTGAACTGACATGGTTGCCTGGGACTGGACATCTTTTGGGGCATTTCCAAGTGCTATGCTTGTTCCTGCCAACTTGAAGAGCGGTACATCAGTCTCACTGTCCCCTATTGCAATTACATCTTCTTTTTTTGCAGAAAACATGTTCATTACCTCAAGAAATCCATTTGCCTTGTCTACACCTTTTGAATTTATGTGATACGCATATTGACTATCAGTTAAAGTTACATCAAAATCATTATCAGCAAAAAGTTTCTTGCCAACATTTACATCAAAGTTTCTTTCAAGCACCACCTCTGTCATTCTTGGAAAAACCGGTTTTTCTATTGCTTCAGGAATTTTTGTTTTGAGAAATTCAAATGCGTCAAGACATTTTTGCTTGTTACCAATTAACTTGTGTTCAGCAGGCCCTGAAGTTATAATGCCACCATTTTCACCTACTGCAATTCTAGTAGTTCCACCAAATACCGATAACACATATGCCTCAACAGAAGATCTTCCCGTTACATAGACGACCTTGTGTCCAAGTTTTACAAGATAACGTAGTGCACCAAGTGCATCAAGGTCAACTCGTCCTCCCTTGTTGTCAGTAATCGTTCCATCAATATCTATTGCAAATATCTTTGGCTTCATCGAGATCACGTATTATTTGGGTCATAATAACTGCTATCTAAAATAGTTTAATTCTGTAAAACAAGTGTGACAAGAAAAGGTATACTTGCTGAGATTTTCAGCAAGGCATTGTACTGCGACAACCCAAAATCGTATTTTATAGGATACATGGATCGTAAGAACAACAAGGAGACAACACTTGATGAATTTTTGAAACTATCAGAAAATTTTGAATTGATCCCTGCAACAAGAATTACATACATCAAAAAAGAAAACAATATTCTATATTCGAAGATATAAAGATCTTAGAACCATTTTAAAAAATGAGGTAGTGCTATTAGTGGGTAGATTTTGTTCTAGTTTGTGCTAATTGATTTTCTAAAGCCCATACTTGAAAATCCGTTTTTTGTAAAATATGGGCTAATTGGTCTTTTCCTTAATGCCGTATTTGCGTCCATAGTGCCATTTCCAATAGTGGTTACATCAACTGCATTACTCTTGAACGGTCAAAATCCAGCAATGGTGTTTACTGTCTTGTCAATTGGTTCTGTAATAGGCGGAGTTTTTACATATTATATTGGGTATGACGGTGGCAAGGTTTACAAGATTTTAAAGAAAACTCACCGAGAAGAAGAACAGCAGAAGAGCGGGGCATGGATAAACAAGTATGGTTGGAGTATAATTTTTGCTCTGAGTTGGGTTCCAATACTGACTGAAATTGTCACAGTAATTGCAGGAGTGAAAAAATACAATTTCAAAAAGTTTGTCATATCAATGAGTATTGCAAGAGTAGCTAGTGCATTTGCCATGGTTTATTTTGGAAACATGTTTTTGCAGTCAATCAAGGCATAAAAAAAATCACGTGTAAACACCAGTAGTAAGATTTTATTCAGCACAATAGTACCAATTGTGAAGATGGGAATTCCAGAAAAAATCCAGAGCATCAAAGACGAGATGTCAAAGACTCAGATAAACAAGGCAACTGAACATCACGTTGGTCTTCTCAAGGCAAAGCTTGCCAAGCTCAAAAGAGAACAAGAGGATGTAAAATCAAGATCAAGCGGGAGCTCTGTAGGTTTTGATGTCAAAAGGACTGGTGATGCAACTGTAGTATTCATCGGATTACCAAGTGTTGGAAAATCAACACTTCTCAACAGAATGACTGGTGCAAAATCAACAGTAGGTGCATTCCAGTTTACAACAACAACAGTAGTTCCTGGAATGATGGAACATAGAGGTGCCAAGATTCAGATACTTGACTTGCCAGGAATCATCAAGGGTGCGTCAACTGGCAAGGGTCTTGGAAAAAGAGTTTTGGCAGTTGCAAAAAGTGCAGATTTGGTATTGATAATTCTCGATGTATTCCAGCCATATCATGAAGATGTCATAAGGACTGAGCTTGGAAATATTGGAATTAGACTTGACCAAAAGCCCCCAGACATAGTAATTGAGAAAACAGGAGATGGTGGAATCTCAGTCAGTCAACAGGTCCCTCTAACAAAGATGCCAATGAATTTGTTAAAAGACATACTTCGATTGTACGGGATGACTAATGGTAGAGTTTTGATTCGAGAGGATGTTGATGCAGACCAAGTAACAGATTTTATCTCAGGTAACAAGTTTTACGTAGAATCCCTCACAATAATGAACAAAATCGATCTTGTAAACCAGGGCTTTGTAAACGAGTTACAAGAAAAATCAAAGTCAAAATTTGTTCCAATTTCTGCAGATTCCGACATAAACATAACTGCTCTAAAGGATACCATATTTGAGAAACTAGACTTTATCAGAATTTACATGAGACCAAAAGGCGGTGAAACAGATTTCAAGGAACCATTGATTACAAGAAAGAATTCTACCGTGCTTGACATATGCAACAAGCTCCACCGTGACCTCAAAAAAGATTTCAGATATGCACTCGTGTGGGGCAAGAGTGTAAAGTTTGGAGGACAGCGAGTCAGCATAAATCATGTGCTAAAAGATGAAGATGTACTCACAATAGTCAAAGCAAAATAGCAAAAACTCTTTTGTGCCAAAAAATATTTTTGTTGTAGCATGGAAGAAACTGAACATAGATGGTGCAAGAATTGTTTTACAAAAACAAAACAAGAAATTATTTTCATGCCAAACATGGCGACATACAAGAGAAGAAGACAATACAAATGCACAGAGTGTGGACAAACATCTTGGTTACAAGGAAGAAGACCATCTGCAGAATCAGTTTACTAAATTTTTTATTAAAAAATTAATTTTTTATGAAAAAAATTGTGTCTAATTACTGATGAATTAGTGTAACTTTCTTAAGTTTCACAATAGAAAAACCAGTAATTCAATAATTGTGCAATGGCAAAACGATCAACACGAGCTGTTAAAAAAAGATCAGCTCCAAAGAGAAGATCAGCTGCAAAGCGAAGTGCTCCAAAGCGATCAGCTCCAAAGAGAAGATCTGCTCCTAAGCGAAGTGCTCCAAAGAGAAGATCAGCTGCAAAGCGAAGTGCTCCAAAGCGATCAGCTCCAAAGAGAAGATCTGCTCCTAAGCGAAGTGCTCCAAAGAGAAGATCA
>DATEZN010000037.1:0-7318 GCA_035255545.1 Nitrosotalea sp.
GAATAGGTAAGATGGAGTGGACTGCATCAGTAATAGATTATTCAAATTAGTCTGGAGTGATTGATACTTATTAACACTTAGTTAATTTAGGGCATACTCAAAATCTCTTATGCTTGAAAAAAGATATTGTATGCGGTCTTGGAGAAATTGGTATGCCGATTTTAAAATTAATTTCCAAAAGTGTAGATGCAGTGGGATATGATATTAATCCGCGCTTATCAAATGAGAAAAAGCTTGCCGATCTAGATTTAGTTCGTACGGAATTACTACATGTTTGTATTCCTTATTCTGAAAAATTTGAAAGAAATGTTTTGAATCTAGTATCAAAGTTCAAACCTGATGCCATTGTTATACATAGTACAATAAAGCCCAATACGACAGAAAAATTACAAAAACAACTCAAAATTCCAGTGCTGTATAGTGCTACACGCGGTATACACAAACGAATGATATCAGATCTTAAAAGATATGTAAAATTTTATTCTGTATATGATTGGGCTCCAAAAGCAAAATGGGCAAAAAAGACTTATGAAAACAGAATGAAAAAAGCAGGCATAAAAACAAAGACAATGTCAAATCCGCTTGCTCTTGAACTGGCAAAGATTGTTGTAGATACATCATACTATGGCTGGCTGATAAACTACGCACAGCTAAGCAACATGATTGCAATACAAAACAAAGTAGATTATGATGAGATGTGGTCATTTGCAGACGAGATTCACAAATATTTAGGAAACAGACCAAAAATGTTTCCGGGATTCATTGGAGGTCATTGTCTGGATGGTCAAGAAGTAATTTATATCAAAACACAGAACGGAATGAAGCCAATTACAATACAGGAATATGTAGAAAAAGATCTGAAAAATGATGTTCTATCATATGACACAAATGAGAAAAAACCCATATTTGATAAAGTCACACACAAGTGGAAACGCAGATTTTCTGGTAATATGGTCACACTTACCTCACGGACAAACCGTTCTATTACCACAACTGATGAACATCTGATGCTTTGTTCTGATACTTTATCAACAAAGTTTGCAAAAGATGTAGCAATAAACGAGACAATTCCATTTCTCTCTAGTCTTCCTGATAATAATATCCAATACCTATACAAATTTGAAACAAAGAACTGGAGATTAAGGTATAACATGCCAGAGTCAATCCAAATCACGCCTGACTTTTGTAGGCTGCTTGGTTATTATGTTTCAGAAGGATCTGTATCAAATTACGGAAAAGGATATTCTGTAAGATTTTCCTTTAACAAAAAAGAACTTGATTACATCAACGACGTTTGCACTATACTGAAAAAATTGAATATTACTTACCACGTATATTCACAAAACAACGTAACACATGTAGGTCTCAAATCAACACCACTTGCTTTGTTCATATCTGATACACTTGGTTGTGGAAGATCTTCAAATGTAAAACAACTACCAGATTTCATATATTTCGCACCGAGAAATTGCAAAGAAGAATTCCTTGCAGGCTATATGAGAGGCGACGGTTCATTCTCACCTGAAATAGGAATGGTTCAGGCAGGAACTGCCTCAAAGATGTTAGCGGCAGGTCTTGATATTCTGCTACTGTCCATGGGGTATGTTATGACGTGTGGAAGAAGCATACACTCTCCAAGTATAATTAATGAGAGGACAATTAAAGGAGGCCTTCTCTATACACTAGTATCCAAAGGACAGAGTCAATACAATGACCTTGCAGATATGACAGGATTTGAGCAATTTAATCAAAGAACACACTCTAAACAACTCTGGTACATGTTAAATGAAACCCTATACATGATTAGAACAACAAAAACAGTACACGAAGAAAGAGAACAAGATGTCTATTCTCTAGATACTAAAAATCACTTGTTTGTATCAACAAACGGGCGCCTCATTCATAACTGTGTCATACCTAATCTTGATTTGATGAACAATGAATCACTTGATCTCATAAGGGAAATAAATTCTGATTATGCAAAGATCTTAAAAAAGAGACAGTCGCAAGGCAAAAAATACTAGCCCATATTATTCTATAAATTACTATTTTCTCAGAAAATTATATTTTTAAATCATGTTTTTTCCATTTGAATGATATATAGCACAGATATTGAAAATCAGTGATATGGATACACAAATTCATTCTAGCCTACGAACCGTAGAATGGAAAGATGATGCAGTCGTAATGATTGACCAAACCAAACTACCTAACGAACTAGTTTACGTAACATATACTGATTACAATGATGTTGCTGATGCCATAAGAAATCTAGTAGTGAGAGGTGCTCCTGCAATAGGAGTATCTGGCGCCTTTGGACTTGCCTTGGCTGGTCTGCAAAGTACAGCACAAGACAAGGAAAGTCTTCTCAAAGATCTAGAACACGCAAAAAAAATTCTTTTTGAGACAAGGCCCACTGCAGTCAATCTTGCATGGGGACTAGAAAAAATAATGAATGTTGCAAGATCTGCAAAAGATGCTTCTGAAATTAGAGTAGCAATTGTCAAAGAAGCAAAGAACATGGCAGAACAAGACATTGACATAAACAAGCGCATGGGCAAAAACGGCTCGTATCTTTTTGATGATAACGATACAATAATGACTCATTGCAATGCAGGTGCACTTGCTACAGTAGCTTATGGTACTGCCCTTGGAGTTATACGAGCTACAAAAGATAGTGGAAAAAAGATCAAAGTAATAGCAACAGAGACAAGACCTGTTATGCAGGGCTCTAGGCTTACTGTATTTGAATTAAAACACGACGGAATTGATGTTAGCCTGATCCCTGATACTGCGGTGGGATATTCTATGGCAAATGGACTAGTATCAAAAGTAATTGTAGGAGCTGATAGAGTGCTTTCTACTGGACACGTGTATAATAAAATTGGAACATATCAAGTTGCATTGATTGCAAGACAACATGGCATACCGTTCTATGTAGCAGCACCACTTTCAACATTTGACATGAAAAGTACACCAAAGGATGTTGTAATCGAACAGAGAAAAGCAAGTGAGGTAACTGGGGTGGCAGGAAGAAAGACTGCACCTGATGATATCAATGTGATAAATCCAGCCTTTGACATGACTCCTCCTGAATTCATAACAGGTATTATAACAGAAGCTGGAGTGGCACAGCCACCTTTTGAAGAGTCAATCAAAAAATTGTTCGAAAAGTTGTAAAGTATTTATTCTATTGTAGAAACAAACCCATTCATGGCAACTGTTACTTCTCAACAGATACTAGAGTCATTAAAACAGTGTATGGACCCAGAGATACCCATCAGTGTGGTAGATATGGGACTAATTTATGGCGTGAACATAAACGCAGATAACAAAGTGGATATCAAAATGACAATGACAACACGTGGCTGTCCATTACATGATACGTTAGTAACTGATGTAAAACGATACGTAACCAAGGTTCCTGGCGTGTCTGATGTTAGTGTTGAAATTGTATGGGAGCCGGCATGGACTCCAGAAAAAATGTCTGAAGAAGGTAAAAAAATGATAAACTATGGAAAACAGAAAACTGTTGCTCCAATAAATTATGATATTGCCATGCCCCAGGGCATAGGTTCTCTAGTAAAACAAGAAGACGGTTCCATTGTATTGACAAACGATAACCAACAAGGATTCATGGTCAATCAAGCCATAGTGGAATTTTGGAAACTATGCAATGGACAACGAAGAATAACTGAACTAGTTGACGAATTTGCAAAGCAAGTTGGTCTGCAACGAGGCCAAATGGAAAAAGAGGTTCTACAATTAATCCAGCAACTGCGAGATGGTGGATTAATAATAATAAAAGAGCCCGAAGTATCTAATGTCCAGTTCAAAAAATAGATTCTAGATTTCGTTAATTTCTGTTATTGTTCCTTGGACCGAGTCCATTTTTACGATTGCTTTTTTCTCTCCAAATCCCAGTGCAACATACCAGTCTCCTCCATCAATGTCAAACTTTGTTTCAAGTGTCTTGATGTCATCTGCCTTGACACCATATTTTGATATAATTCCAGATATTGCTAGTGGTATTGCTTCCTTTTCTGTCGGAAGTCTTCGCTTCATCAATCCTACGCCAGGGCTCATGATACCATTTCATATCATTATCTGGTATAATAGTCATTTCCAAATGATATCAATAAAATATTGTCAAGCCGTACAAATTAAAATCAATAAAACAAGATGCTAAAAATTTCATAACAACATTCTATATAGACAGACAATTTCAGAGTTTTAGTATGACAATATACAAAATGATCTCAGAATCTTTTCTATCAAGACAAAATGATATACTATTTCTAGTGTCCATCTTAGCAGTCTTGGGTACCTTTGTAGTACTAGTTGGAGGAATATGGGATTCTGCGTCACATGCACTCAAAATTCCTGATAGTTTCTGGACCATCCAACATGTAACAGTATATGCTGGAGTTAGCCTAGTTGCAATTGCTGCCGCATTTGGAACTATGATATCCATGAAAAACAGGAAGATAATCACAGGAATAACCATACTGTTGATTGGATCTATGTTGCAACTTGTAGGGGGATACGTAGATTATAATTTTCATACAAAGTATGGAATTGATGGATTGGTGACATCCTCTCATCTTACTATAGAGTCTGGGTTGTTGTTAATTTCGATTGGAGGTTTTCTAACACTTTCAAAATTTGGTTACAGCAAAACAAAGAAACTTGTTCCTTTTTCAATTGTAAATGTATTATTTTCTGCAACCTGGATAGGATTCAACTTGTCATTACTGGTTGGTGCAACCATGTTGTGCATACCAGTCTATGACTTGTTTTCATCTGGTTGTTCTGTAATGTAGTTTTTTAGTTTTCTATATCCAGAAAACACCAAAATCAAGGCACCTACAAATATCAATGCTGCAGGAAAAGTGATCTCTTGAACTCTGGTATCTCCTATTGTAGTTGATAGTTGAACAGGTTTGTCTGAAAGGTTAGTTAGCTCTAATGTGACTTGGTCGTTGTGTTCAAAATGAAAATAATCAACTGTTATTTTGTTTGTTATTTTTCTTATGTCTAGAAAATTTCCATGTGAGTCAATTGCTTTTGCAAGAATATTGTTTTGATAACTTTCAGATGATATCAAGTAAAAACCAATCCCATCTCCATCCACTTTAACTGGTATGTTGTTTGTCCCCAAACCGTCCAACAAAAAACTAGTTGTATTTTTGCTGGCCTCTGATAAAATAATCCCAGCCCCAATTGATCCTGTAAGGATCAATAATATTCCTACATAAAACAATGAGATCTGAAACCGCATAATAGTATGTTCTGGAGCTTCTATCTATTTATTATCAAGGGCCCGGTGGGATTCGAACCCACGACCTGGTGGTCCGAAGCCACCCGCACTATCCTGGCTATGCAACGGGTCCAATCAATTAAGAATTTAACGGGGCTAAATATCTGTCTAGGTAATTGAAAATATCACAACGTGTAGCAGGAGTGGAATATGCAATACGCGATATTGCACTGGAGGCAAGAAAACTTCAGAAACAAGGCAAAAAAATTACCTATCTTAACATCGGTGATCCACTCCAGTATGGGTTCCAGCCACCTGATAGAGTCAAAGAAGCTTTTGTAAAAGCAATCAAGGATGGTCAAAACTATTATGCATCGTCAGAGGGTCTGCCAGAATTACGACAAGCTATAGCAAAAAAAGAAGCGGCAAAGGGTCTTCGAGTTTTAGAAGATGATGATGTTCTTGTAACAAATGGTGTATCAGAAGGACTTGAAATGATTATGGCCTCCATTGTAGAAACAGGAGATGAGGTGCTAATACCGGGTCCATATTATCCACCTTATGCATCCTATGTGAGATTATTTGGTGGAAAACCAATAGAATTTCTAGTAGACCTACACAACTCTACTCCTGACCTGGATGATATTAGATCAAAAATTACATCAAAGACAGTTGCAATATGTCTCATCAGTCCTAACAATCCGACTGGTGTAGTGTTTAGTGAAAAATCACTCAAAGATTTGGTTGACCTTGCAAATGAACATGATCTGTACATTATTTGCGATGAAATCTATGATCAAATAGTATTTGATGAAAAATTTACAGGCATAGGTAAGGTTAGTGGCGATTCACCTGTTATCTTGTTAAACGGTTTCTCCAAAGTCCACTTGATGTCTGGCTGGAGGGTGGGATATATTGCGTTTAATCAATCAAAAAAACTAGAGTTACTTAGGGAAAATGTACCAAAATTATCTAGAGTGAGGATTGCCACCAATTTACCAGTTCAATATGCTGCACTGGAATCACTTAACGGTCCACAAGATTATGTAACAAAATTTGTTTCCGAGCTAAAAAAAAGACGAGACTATACCATCAAGAGACTAAATGATATGCATGGCATAAGTTGTTCAAATCCAAAAGGGGCTTTCTACGCATTTCCAAAAATTGAGGATAACAAGTATAGTTCTGATAAAGAGTTTGTAACGGAATTATTGAAGGCAACTGGCATACTTACAGTTCATGGTTCAGGATTTGGAACCCAGTATGGTACAGGTCACTTTAGAATGGTTTTCTTGCCTGGTATACCTGTACTCGAAGAGGCTCTAAATAAAATAGAAAAATTTGTCCGCTAGTATTTCCAGTCTGTAATCTTTTTTGGCATTATTTCAATAATGCAGTCAGTCTGATCCAATAGTTGTTGCGCTGATTTATTTTTTAGACTTGCAAAATATCGTAAAAGAATTTTTTTTGCAAGTGATTCAACCATATCATTCTTCAAAATTAATCTGGCTCTTCCAATTCCCATTACACCAACAATGTCTGGTGACTTTATTCCTGTATCAACACAAAATGACACCTTGAAATTCTTCTTGATGTTTTTTGCCTTTCTTGTCTTTGTGTTTGTTCCTATGTAAAATTTACCGTTTGCATACATGTACCACACAGGAACAATGTGTGGATTTCCTGAGGCATCAATTGTAGCAAGCCGTAAAATTTTCTGTGATTTGAGAAACTTTTCATTCTTCATAGCTTTCTCCTCGCAACCCTAAGACAATGAGAAATCCTGCTATGCCATACATGGCTACTGATACTTTCTCACTTGTAATATCAGAAGATGTAAAAAAGTCTGTGGTAAATTCTGGTCCCCATATGAGCAAGTCTCGTATGATTGCAATGGATGCTACAACAATAAACAACACACCCATTGCAGTGAACCAATTTTTTCTTCCTACATGACCCATGTCAATTACTGGTATATAGTAACTAGATTATCTTTATGCCGGGATTTTTCATCTTGTTTTTTATCATTGCGTTGAGAAGAATTGGTGTTGCCACTTC
>DATEZN010000038.1:0-2298 GCA_035255545.1 Nitrosotalea sp.
ATAGTAGGATTTGGAACAGCATGTACACTCTCAAAAAATAACATGGATGAAAATTCAGTTTATATTAAAAAACTAACCGCAAAATTAACTGCAAGGATATTACAGGAAATACCCGCTACAACTCTTAATGGACATCCAGACACGCGAACTCCTAATAACACACATTTTACTTTTCTTGGTGTAAATGGAGAAGATCTGATAATAAAATTGGATGAACATAAAATATCTGCATCTACTGGCTCTGCATGTTCTGTTAAGATACAGAAAGCATCTCATGTTTTAAAAGCAATGGGCTTTTCACATGAACAAGTTACAGGATCATTACGTCTCACAGTAGGAATAACAAATACAGAACAAGAAATAGATGAAACCGTAGATACATTAAAAAAAGTTGTTCAAGAGTTGCGTGCAGTATCACCATACAAAAGCAAGTACAATTTTTAGTTCAAAAATTCAATTATGATAGAACTTGAATTTTGTATTGGCTTTGAGTTACAAGAGGTACTAGAGAATCCATCCCATCCCACACATAGACTTCGGCAGAATAGATACCAGGTAGTGTAGGTATCCAACTAATTTCCTCATTTGTAGTAGATAAATTCACTAGATTACTTTCAGACCATTTTAGAAAGACTACTTTGTTGCTATTATCTTTTATTTGAACAATGTATGAAATTTCCTGAGAATTTGGATGTATATTTGATATCATACTTTTGAAGTTTATTGTTTGTCCAACATGTGAACTTTGTAGTAACGGCCTTCCAGATTGATCACTAATTTGCGTAGATATTGAAATCATTGGAATGGTGATTGTTGGTGCATATTGATCTGTGTTTGTTGTAGGTTGAGTTTTAGTAGGAGTTGCTACTGTAGAGCCCACTATTACAGATCTACCATATTGATCTCGAAAGTCATGATACCACGCCTGAACATTACCTCCCACAGGAGATATCAAAGTAGTTCCATCCTCACTGCATATCCAAGAAGGCATTTTAAAAATTCCTTTGAACACACCAGTACCCGGTCCAGTTTCGGTTAACGTAAAACCAGTAGCAGCAAGACCTCCATATGACACTCCGTTTACAGTACAATGTTGAAATCTAAATCCTTTAATCCAAACTTCCAAGAGTATATTTCCGTCATTATCTCCAACAGTATCATCTGCTGGAGAACCAGGATCATTTACACTCGGATAACTTACTATGGTATTAGCATCAGTAATCAGATCAGGATCATCAACAGTTATTGTCACATCAGAACCAATCCTATAATTTGATGAGTCAAGTGTTACTGTACCAGTATTTGTTGGAAGATTCTGTTGTGAGGTAACTGTTGTGGAGGCTCCACTTTGTATACCTAAAATAGAAAAATGTATTGCATTAGCATCTGTAAGTTCAGTGTTTACAAGAAATTTAATATTGCTACCAAAAGTTTGAAGACCTTTGATCAAATTGGGATCAAATTGGTTTAGTTGATTTATCACGGTGTATTCAATTGTTCCTGAAAATACACCAGAATTTGCAGATGTTTCTTGTAGTTCTGCTCTATAGATAGCATTGTTTACTTGTTGGTTGTTATTCATCCCAAAAGAGAAAAGATCAAACACAATTGGTTGAGTGTCACTAGGATTTGAAATATTTCCTGGAGTGTTAAAGTTAATCTCTAAGAATACAGGTAGACTAGATGATATTGAATTTATTGAAGCTACTGCGTTATCACTTATCTGAAGCAGACCATTGCCAGATGTAATTTCTCCCGGTGTTACAATTGTGACTGGTGAAGAACCTACAGATCCAAAATACAAAGTCATGCTGGCACTAGAAAACGATGTTATTCCAAGCTGTTGTTGAAAAGATCTGAGATCATAATTAACCCAATTAGTTCCCTTTGAATTTGGTTGACTAGTATCTATGAGTAAATTCTTGAGAGATTGAGTAGAGATACCAAGATTTAGTGTAATTTTCTGGAAATTTGACATTGATTGAGATCTGGTATCAATTATCAATCGTAATGAATTAGCATCAAATACAGTAGACGGTACACTGATCGAGTTCGAACTGTTATAAAATGTAACATCAGAAGAACTACTCAATGTCAGTGGATTTCCAATCTTCAAAGTAGGTATTTTTGCAGAAGTTTTGAAAACATCTAGTTGATCAACCATATTGGAATTGATGTTTTGATCATTATCCACAAGAGTGATTGTTTCTTGTTGACCAGGGCCAAATTGACTCTGACCGCTACCAACATTAAGACTTGCAGTTGTAGTGCCAGAAACAATAGAAGCACTCTGAAGAT
>DATEZN010000039.1:0-10008 GCA_035255545.1 Nitrosotalea sp.
GGAATCAAGATAAATCAAATGGAAGAGAATCGATTGGTAAAACGATTAAGAAATGATCTTTTGCGCAGCAAAATAACAGAAATAAAACAGCTTGGAAGTGAACGAATTGTTTATGTAACATTTTCAGGATTTGACCAAGAATTTATTTTGGTTGGAGAGTTCTTCGGAGATGGTAACATCATACTATGCAATAAGGAAATGAAGATTTTATCCCTGTTGCATTCAATTGATGTCAGACACAGAAAACTTGCAGTAGGACTGGATTATGTCCCACCTCCATCTTCAGGATTGAATGTTTTAGAGGTTACACAAGAAAATATTGAAGACATCAAAGCAAGTTCCACACCAGTTGTAAGATGGGTGGGAAGAACATTAGGACTGCCAGGAAAATATGCAGAAGAGATAGTTCGAGCAAGTAATCTAGATCCAGACAAGTTGGGAAACACATTATCAGATAAAGAAATTGATGGTATTTTCCAGGCAACACAAGGTTTGATTGATAAAATAATCACAGGAGATCATGATGCATATATCATACGTGATGTAAGAAATTCAGATGTAATTCCCGTACCCCTTGGCGATATGAGTCAGAGGAACAATGCAGTTAAAGTATCTAGTTTCATGGAAGGACTAGATTCACTTTTTTCAGAAAATCTTCTTGAACATGGTAAATCATCACAATCTATCACCGCAAATCAGAAAATCACAGAGCTTGAGCATAAACTTGAAGAGCAAAATAAAGCAATTTTACTAGTAAAAGAAAGATCAAGTTCAATTTCTAGTGTAGCAAAGGCCATTCTTGAGATATCATACACCGGTATAACATCTATTGAAGATCCATCCATCCAGCCATTATTGGAAAAATACCATGCACATACAGCAAGAGAGAGCGGTATTTTTCTGATAGATATCATTGGAGAAAAAATAAAGGTCGATCCACAGTCATCAATTCAGACAATTGCTTCATCATTGTTTAATGAATCAAAAAAGCAGATGAGGGCAACTGATACAATCAATTTAGAAAAGAAAAAAACTGAGAAAAGTTTGGATCTTGTCAAAAAACAGGCAAGTATTGCTCAAGATTCTATTGTATTTGCAGTTCAGAAAAAGAAGGAATGGTTTGAAAGATACAGGTGGTTTATCACTTCAGATGGTCGTCTGGCAATAGGAGGACGAGATTCATCCTCAAATTCTGCAGTAATCAGAAAACATCTTAACAAAAATGACATGGTGTTTCATGCAGAGATTGTAGGATCGCCATTCTTTCTTTTAAGAGAAAGTACAGAGCCTGATCTTGCCAGCGTAAAAGAAGTTTCACAAGCTACTGTGTGTTTTAGCAGAGCATGGAAAGCAGGAATATACGGATTAAATGCATATTGGGTCAAGCCGGATCAAATCAAGACTGCTGCGCCAAGTGGACAGTTCATTGCAAAAGGATCATTTGTCATTGAAGGATCTAGGAATTTTGTACAGGTAACTACATTACAGCTAGCAATTGGTCTATACGAAAAAGATGAAAGTTATCTCTTGATGTGTGGAACACCGCAAGCAATCAAGAAAAATTGCATCTATTACATCACAATAGAACCATCCGGAGTTGACATGGCAGAGTTTGCAAAGAAAGTGAAACTAGAATTCCTAAAGTTCAAAGAAAAGGAGGAAATAGTAAAAGCAATCTCACTTGATGATTTTACCAGAGTACTTCATACAGGAGAGAGTCACATAGTAGAAGCTGGTCATGGAGAGGCATACTATTGAGCACACACAAACCAAATTTTATTGTGGATTCAATGTTAGGCAATTTGGCAAAAAAATTAAGAATTCTCGGATATGATTCAAAATATTTCTCCTCAATTGAGGATGACAAATTAATTTTGATAGCAAAAAATGAAAAACGGATTATCATAACAAAAGACGAACAACTTACTAAAAAATCAGAAAAACAAGAGATCGGATTTGTTCTCATCAGAGGGAGTGATGAATCAGAACAAATTATGCAGATAAATGCAAAAATTAATCTTGGCACATTTGTGATAGATACAAACAATTCTAGATGTATTGTATGCAATGGAAACCTGCAATCAGTGGAAAAATATCGAATCATAGGAAAAATTCCAGAGGGAATACTAGAACGAGAGAAAAAGTTTTGGATGTGTGATTCTTGTAAAAAGATTTACTGGGAAGGAACTCATTTTGAAAAACTTCAAGAATTTGTAATGAAGCTAAATGACAGAATGAATTGAATATATCAGATGAAGACGGTCAAACATTGGTAAAAACTGCACGCCTAGTTGTTACAGAATATCTCAAAGAAGGAAAAAAAATAGAATTATCAAAAGAGATCAAATCCAAGTTTGCATTCAAGTCCGGAGTATTTGTCACGCTAGATAAAAAAGAAAATCTTAGAGGATGTATAGGATTTCCAATGCCTGATGAAATATTGCACCAATCTCTTTTAGATGCAGCAATTGCATCAGCTACAGAGGATCCCCGTTTTCCACCCGTAAGATTTGAGGAACTAGATGAGATTACATTTGAAGTTACCATACTTACTCCACCGGTTGAGATCAAGGTCAAGGATACATCGGAATATCCCAAAATGGTCAAGGTAGGAAGAGATGGGCTGATTATGAGATGGGAATTTGGATCAGGTCTGCTTTTACCGCAGGTTCCTGTTGAATACGAATGGAATGCAGAAGAGTTTCTAAACCATACATGTGAAAAGGCTGGAGCTCCTTTCAATTATTGGAAACAAAAAAGTGTCAAGATTTTAAAATTTGAAGGAATTGTTTTTAAAGAAATAGAACCAAATGGTCAAGTCAAAAGACTAGAGCTATAGAATTTTCCCTTCAATTGCATCAAGTGTAACTTGATTGTTTTCTTGCAGCAAATTATAATCATGTTTGTCTACAACAACTAATGGAATATTGGATATCGCGCATCCAGATGCTGTTGTCAAATCAGCTTTTATGCAGATTATGGCAAGTGGTGCACAGTTATTGTATTTCAAAGAGTATAGCGTATATGCACCAACACTGCTTCCTACACCAAAGGGGAATGCAAAAATTTTATTGGCAATTGATTTTCCAAAAAGATCATGTTTTTTGTCGTGCACTAGACCTGTTTTTTTATCAATTCCTCCAAGAAAGTTTATTGGATTTTTAGCCACAAGTAACTCACCTTGTGCTTTTCCTCGCACAATTACTTTGACATTCATTTTGTTTCCTCTTCTACAATTCTTTTTAGACTCTTTAGATTGACATCAACTTTGTTAGAAGTTTTCAAATAATATGCACCTTTTACACTATTTGTAACAACAGAATCTACCTCTTTGTTATCAACCAATGGAGACAAACAAGTACAACAATCAAACAAGAGTTCACCTCCTGCACGCTCTATTTCATTTGCATATCCCAAGTCTCTTATTTGTCCTTTAATTGCACTTGGACAGAATATCATACAACGTTTTTGAAATGATCTCCCTTTGAGCATCAAAGTCAAGTCGCTAATCTCGTCAAGTCCAAGTTGAGGACTACCAAGTGTTATCAAGTCTCCTTTCTCAGAAGTATTTAGTTCATCATGAATTTTTTGCATTTCATTTTTATCAAAATCAATTTTTTCGCCCTCTTCCTCTCCAAATGTAAACATACCACATGCCCCAGATGTACCCATACCTGCACACAAAGACTTGCAGCTACGTCTGTCTAGATTGCTCACGCCAGATATAGCAACAGAACTGCCTGCAACTTTGCCTGCAAAATATCCAAGCATTCCATAGGTCAATTCATCACGTGGTTCTACCTTCATACGAATTGTCAGGTTTGGCTTTCTGACATCATCATCTCTTAGATCAGAGCACGGACTTTTGCCTGTAAGTGCGCTTGCAAGAGCACTGAATGCACCCTCTTTGTTTGTCTTTAGGCCAGAGAAAGAGTTTGCATAAATTGCAGCATTACTTTCTGCAAAAGAAACATGGGTTCCCTGTTTTGGAACATCAAAAATTTCATACGGAATACAAGAATACGATGGAATTGCTCCCATTTTTTCATACGAGTCTTTGATACTGCGTTGATTTTCAATGAATTTGTCATCTAGGTTATATCGTGAAACTGAATCAAAATCAAATCCCATTGGATTTACTGTTGTTTTTACTTTGAATTTGGCATCCTTACTTAGAGATGAAAGAAACTCTTTTCCGGCATCGCCTATGGTATTGTAATTGACTCCAGACAAATGTGCCCATTCGATTGGAATTAACCTATCAGCATTTGATGCCTCACCAATAGCTACAAGAGTTCTATACGCAAGAGCAAGAGTCTCTCCTTGTTTTCCGTCAAGTGCATTCTCTTCTTCTTTTGTTAATTCCAATACACGACTTTGTTATAACAGATATAATACTTGTGTGGTCAACACAAGATCAATTGGAAAAGATTGTAAGAATTTTAGATGGTATGATCTCAACAATGAATTCTGTCAAGCCACCTCGTATGACAGCACTCAGAGAACTACGTGAGGCAGAAAATGGAAGTCCTCTAAATATTTTGATAGGAACAATACTTTCTGCCAGAACTAGAGATGAGAGCACAGCAGCTGTAGTTAAAGTATTATTCTCAAAATACAAAACTGCTAGTGCGCTTGCAAGTGCAAAATTAGCAGATGTTGAAAAGATAATCAAACGAACTGGTTTCTATCATGTAAAAGCAAAAAGAATAATGGAGGTTGCATCAATCATAGATTCAAAATATTCAGGCAAGGTCCCTAAAACTATGGAAGACTTGTTGAGCCTACCAGGAGTAGGAAGAAAGACTGCAAATTGTGTTCTAGTTTATGCTTTTGATGAGCCTGCAATACCTGTTGATATACATGTGCATAGAATTTCCAATAGACTTGGACTAGTACAAACAAAAATTCCAGAAGAAACAGAAGTTGAGTTGATGAAAAAAATTCCACGCGAACATTGGATTAGGATAAATGACACTTTTGTCATGTATGGTCAGAATATTTGCAAGCCAATTTCACCAATGTGTTCTGTCTGCAAGATAAAAAAAGACTGTAACTATTACAAGATCAAAAACTAGGGCGATTTATTCTCGGAGATCTTTTTTGCTTCTTCTGAAGATCTGTTCTTAGTTTTTAACAATACAACAATCAATACCAATGTTACTGCAAGTACCATAAACGGCATGTAGAATATTATATTTTGAGATGGATCGCCAGAGACAATACTAAACGTCAATGCTCCAGAAGTTACTGGAGGAGGATCAGAAGCAGAGTTCATTCCAGAAACAGTAAATTCTCTCATTGTAAAACCAGCAATATCCAAGTTAGAAACTGCTTCTTTTTCTCCAACACTGACAGTAAGACCACCACTACTTGAGTGGGTTGCAGTGATGAGCATGCTAGGACTCCAGCCAAGCTGTTTTTCATCATGAATCATAAAGTATCCATCTTCTGGAGTATTTACTGCCACCCAGAATCGATAGTCAGGTTGACCACCCATTCCAATTTCTATAAACTTGGGTGTGTGAATATCCTCATACAATCTTACTACTACATTGCCTTCTTGATCTGTATACTGGAGCTTGTTTTGCATTTCAATTTCCCAATTGGTTACATGCTCATGATCAAGTTTGAAAAGTGTGGCATTTTTGGCATCTACATTAAACGCACTATATGGAACATCAACAGAATCATAACGCTCAGACTTGTTCATTGTTGCTTCCTGAGCATAAACAGGCAAAATGGTGCTTGTTAACAAAAGTACAACGAGCAAGACACGCATAATCTGCAATTATATCATTTCAATAAAAATCTAATCCACAAAAGGATTATCTAATTTCGTTAGTACCTTGAATACCTCTGGCCTCATCATATACTCAGATGGATTCTGCTTATCAAGAATCATTGCTCTAAGTTTAGTTCCACTCAGACTTTCTTGGTGTTCTGTACCATGTGGACAATTTCGTTCACTTGCAAATGACAAACATTTTCTACAATAGAAAAATGCTGGAAAGAAAATTGGCTCTATACCAATGTCAGGATATGAATCAAATATTTTTTGCGAAGCAAACGGATCATAGTATGTACCTACACCTGCATGATCTCGTCCTATTATGATATTAGTACAGCCAAAGTTTTTTCGCATTATAGAATGGTGTATTGCTTCTTTTGGTCCTGCATATCTCATTTCTGTATGCAATGTACCAAGATAACATCTGTTTAGAGGATAATAATGTGATATGAGAGTTTCATAAGCAGTAACGATTGCTTCGTCTTTATAATCTCCAGATTTTTTCTTTCCTACAAGAGGATTAACAAATAATCCATCGTGAGTGTTAAGAGATGCTTTTTGAAGCATTTCATGTGCCACGTGTGGAACATTTCTTGTTTGAAATGCCACAATTGTTTTCCAACCTGCCTTTTGGAAAAAATCTCTTGTTTCAATAGGAGTCTTTCTGTACCTTCGGATTTGAGTTTCATCTGATCTTTTTACATAATCAATTTTTCCACCTACAAGAAATTCGTTCATATTCATGGTTTTTGCTACACCTGGATGCTTTAGATCAGATGTACCATAGATTTTGTTTGAGACAGCACTTTTATCAAAATTGTAAACATCTTCTACATGCAAGATAGCAAAATTTTTGCCATTCACATTTAGGGCAACATCTCGTGCATCCTTCATCTTTGCAGCAGTATTCTGGTCTACATCAAGTACGATTGGAATTGTCCATGGTAAATCGTTTGCAAGTCTACCCTGAGAAACTACTTTATCAAAATCTTCTTGTATTAAGAATCCTTCAAGCGGACTAAAAATTCCATCAGCAATATTTTCTATATCATTTGCAAGATCAGCATTAACAGTAATTGAAAACAACTGGTTTGGATCTTCTTTTGTAATTCTGTTTACTAGTTTTCCACCATGTGGTTTTGCTACACCAATATTTGTCATGTATATCACTTGTTATGGTCTGCATGCAATCCACATTCTTTCTGTGAATCAGATTCCCACCACCAACGTCCAGCTCGTAGCGGTTCCCCAGATTTGATTGCACGCGTACATGGTTCACATCCAATACTAGGAAATCCTTTGTCATGTAATTTGTTATATGGAATATCGTTTTTCTTGATATAATCCCAAGTTTGTTCCCAAGTCCATTCTATTATGGGATTTATCTTGATGATAGCGTTATGTTGTTCATCTAGTTCAAGTTTATTTGCACTTGATCGTACCTCAGTTTGATCTGCTCTCAATCCAGTAATCCATCCATCTAATGTTGAAAGAATTCTATTTAGTGGATGTACTTTTCTTATACCACAACAAAGTTTTCTGTTACCTACACTATCATAAAATAGATTCAATCCATTTACACGTACCATCTGTTCCACCTCGTTCTGGTCTGGAAACATTACTTCTATATTCACACTGTATTTCTTGCGGATTTCATCCATTACATCGTATGTTTCTTGATTAAGCCTTCCAGTATCAAGAGTAAAGATTCTTGATTTTGGGTTTATTTTCATCATCATATCAATTACAACTACATCCTCCGCACCAAAGCTTGATGCCAAGGCTAGTCTAGGATGAAGATTATCTAATGACCATTTCAGAACTTCTTGAGGAGTTTTCAGACTTTCATTTAACTGCTGGACTTGTGCAGCAGTAAACTTGGACATGATAAAATTTGTCATCATTCGTCATATAATTATTTAGGTAAAACATTCATTCTAGAGTTATAAATGAGATAAACGATGAAAACACAATGTTAGAAAAAACTGTGCTTGTCATTTTTCCATCCATCTATACCTTGAACAAAATAAATAATCTTGCAACAAATGTCTCAAAAATTCTCAAGATGAAAGATCAACGTCATGATAGTGTAAGAAAAAATGAGTCACTTGTAATTGTAGAAGCAATTGATCCAGTTCTAGCTTCATCTGCAGTAAATCTTTTATTTGGAATAGACAAAATTGCAATTGCAAAAGAGGTAGACAATAACTTTGATTCCGTCTTGTCAACCATTACAAATACTGCTCTAAGTTTGCTTTTAAAAGGCGAGAAATTTTATGTCAAAGTTGAAGGAAAAACAAAAAAATTCCTAGCAAAAGATTTGGAAATTGCAGCAACTGTAATGCTGGTGGAGAAGAGTATGCATCTTGAGGTAAAACCTGGCTCAGAATCAAGCCATGATAGACTCGTATACGCTTATCTTACAGATACACATGCCTATGTTTGTATTTTTATAGACAAGGGATTGAACGGCATTCCATACAATTCACAAAAAGAAAAAATTCTATGTTGTATTCATGATGAGCTTTCTGCAATAGCATGTCTTCAAACCATAAAGATGGGTTTTGAGGTAAAAATATTGATTTGTTATCACAATGAATCAGATTTGCTCAAATTAGCAAAGATCGTAAACAAAATACTACCGAGGATTATTGAAGAAAATGTTATTCTTCACATCTGTAAGATGAATGGATCTGTAGGAACACCAACTACAATTGCTGCAATAACTCAAGTGATGATATCAATAGCATCAAAGGAAAAGATTGAGAGAATCTCTTTGGGGATATCTCCGATGATCTTTCCAGCATCATTTTGTGAATACAACGCAAACTTGGTATTTCAGAACAAGATGATTCCATGGTTTTCCCTTTCTGGCATAGATTCTGGAATTTTTGAAAATGCAAAGGAGATTGGATTGGAAAAATATATTACAAATTTAGAAGATCTTTGTAAGAAACATCCCAACTACGAGAAAATCTCCATGACAGAGATATCAAAACATGCAAAGAATTCATTAAAAACTCTCAAGTGCATTCAAGTTACTGCGGGTCCAAAAAATATACACGATATAATTGACTCACTAAAATCAAATCATTGAGAATTTAAACGGGTCAAATTTACTTGCTGTTATGAAGAAGATTGGTGGATTCATCTATCCTTGGGGAAATGGTCATTTTACAAGAATGATGCATCTTGATAATACAATTCAAGATATGATGAAAGATGATGTTGAGATGCATTACACAAGTAGCGGCGAAATTTATCAAAAGCTATTACAGAAATTCCCCCAGAAAAAAGATGCAATTCACAATATTGAGATGCCAACGCCAATAGACGGTAAAAAGGGTCCCAGCATTGCCTTATCTTCACTTAATTTCCTCTTACCAATATCTGGAAGACCTCCCCTACTTTCAGTTGTAACCAACTATTTGAAAAAGGAAGCAAGACTTTACAATAATCAGAAATTTGATCTTGTCATAAATGATGGTGATGTAGGATCAAATGCAATTGCTCAACGAAGAAACATCAAGTGTGTTTTTATTACAAACCAGTTTAGACCAAAGCTCTGGGCCTCTAGATTCTATCTCTATCCAGGAGTACTATACGTATCAAAAAATATTGAAAAAGCAACAAAAATAGTAATTGCAGATTCTCCCCCGCCGTATACCATATGTGAGTATAATCTCAATTTTCCTGAAAGATTAAAGGAAAAAGTAGTGTATGTAGGTCATTTTTCAAATGGTACTATGACACATTCCAAGCCAAAATCTGACATGGAAAAGCTAATTGAAAATGTAGATAGTTTCGGATATTGGATGATAACAGGAAACAAGTCTACAAAGAAAATAACTCTAGAAAATTACAAAAAAGCTTTTTGCAGTCTGGAGATGAGAAATGAGAGAAGAATAATTTCACATGCAAGTGCTGATCCATCTCTGGATAAAGTTTTTGGAAAGGATGGACAAACATATTCTATTTCTGAAGCATTAGAAAAAAAGATAGATTGGATTCAGATAGATGTGGGATTTTTGTCAGAACAGGAAAAAGATACTGTTCTTAATTTATGTAAATATGCGGTGATAAATGGCTCACATACAGCAATGGGGGAAATATTAGGAGGAAAAGCAAAACCAATCATAGGAATACCAGTCTATGATGAGCACACTAATCAAATAAAATGGGCACAAGACAGGAATCTGGGGATTCTAGCTACAACT
>DATEZN010000040.1:0-8875 GCA_035255545.1 Nitrosotalea sp.
GCATGTCTATGCGGAAACCGATTGCGGCGGCGAATGGCTGGCGCTGGATACCATCTATGATAGACTGATTGCTTCGTTTGCACCACATGTGAGTGGACATGATATAATCAAAGAAGCTATTTTACTACTAATTGTAGGATCTACTCAGAAAATCCTCGCTGATGGTGCTAAAATTCGTGGTGACATCAATGTCTTTCTGGTAGGTGATCCTGGTACTGCAAAAAGTGAGATGCTAAAATTTTGTGCAAGAATTGCTCCAAGAGGACTTTATACATCTGGTAGGGGTTCAACTGCAGCAGGACTTACAGCCGCAGTTGTCAGGGATAAAATTGGTATAATGATGCTTGAGGCCGGTGCTGTAGTATTAGGAGATCAGGGTCTTGTATGTATAGACGAATTTGATAAAATGAAACCAGAAGATAGAAGTGCATTGCATGAAACAATGGAACAGCAATCAGTTAGTATTGCAAAAGGTGGAATTGTTGCAACATTGAACGCTAGAACTTCAATTTTAGCGGCAGCAAACCCAATGTTTGGAAAATATGATCCTTTCAAGAACATCACAGAAAACGTTAATCTTCCAGTTCCACTTTTAACTCGTTTTGATCTTATTTTTGTTGTTAGAGATATTCCATCAAAAGAAAGAGATACAAGGATTGCAAGACACATATTGAATTTACATAGGGTATCGGGAACTGATACCAAGTCTCTAGTTGATGTTGATATTCTTACAAAATATCTCTCATATGCAAAGAGATTTGATCCCAATCTTACTCCTGAAGCAGAAGATCTGATTCTAAATTACTATATGACAATGAGAAATGTGGAATCTGAAGGGATGATAACCGTAACACCTAGACAATTGGAGGGACTTGTAAGATTAGCAACAGCAAGAGCTAGATTGTTGATGAAGACACAAGTTGATGGGGAGGATGCAGAACGCGCAATCTTTCTTATGCAGAGTATGTTACAAGATGCAGGGGTTGATGTTAATACTGGAAAAGTTGATCTCGGAGTTCTTCAAGGACGTCCTCACAGCGAGGTCTCAAAAATGCAACTATTCATGGATGTTATGAAATCACTTGAAGGCGATGAAAAAAGACCTGTTGAAGAAAAAGCATTTGTCAAAGAACTGATCAAGACTGGCAAATTTACAGAAGATGAATCAAGAAAATATATTAAAAAATTGCAGCGAGAGTCAGCTATTTATGAATCCAAACCTGGTCATTATAACCGGGTATGAAAATAGAACAGCTAGACATTCCTCCTACTACAATTGAATTTCTCCAAAAAAATGGTTATGTGAGTCTGTATCCTCCTCAAGAAAAGACAGTCAAGGCCGGATTGCTTGAAGGAAAAAGTATCTTGGTTTCTGCTCCTACGGCAAGTGGTAAGACATTACTTGCTATTCTTGCAATAATAAAACATCTATCTGAAAAGAGAGGCAAAATAATCTATCTCAGTCCTCTAAAGGCTTTGGCTTCCGAAAAATTTAATGAATTTAAAAAACTTGGTTCAGACGGTCTTGGCGGAAATCTAAAAATCCAAATATCTACAGGTGATTTTGATATATCTGACAAGAACTTGGGCCAAAATGATATTCTTGTACTGACCAATGAAAAAATGGATTCTATCATAAGGCAAGGTGCAGAATGGTTAGATCAAATAAGTCTTGTAATAGCTGACGAAGTACATCTATTGGGTGATGATGATAGGGGTCCAACCCTTGAAATTGTACTTACAAAGCTGAAACTGTTACCGCAAAAACCGCAAATACTTGCTCTAAGTGCTACTGTTACAAATGCTGATGAGATTGCTGATTGGTTAGGATGTAAACTAGTTCACAGTGAATGGAGACCAGTTCCATTGTCAGAGGGAGTCTATGATCAAGGTATAGTTACCATGCAAGATAGAAAAAAATTTGAAGTTTTAACAAGTATCAGGGGACCACCAGTTGACTTGGGACTTGATTCATTAAATGATGGAGGTCAAGCAATTTTATTTGCAGAGACAAGGACACGTTCTGTCTCTCTTGCCACAAAAGCATCAGAGGCTGTATCCAAGACTCTAAGCAATGAAGATAAAGAAGTATTGGGAAAAATTTCACAAAAAATCTTGGATGATAATGAACATACTGAACTTGTTAAAACACTGGCAGGTCTAGTCAAAAATGGAGTCGCATTTCATCATGCTGGTCTTAATCCAAATTGCAGAGATCTAATTGAATCTGAATTTAGGAACAAAAGAATAAAGATCTTGGCATCTACGCCCACTTTGGCTGCAGGAGTAAATCTTCCAGCAAGAAGAGTGGTTATTGCTAATGTATCTCGATATGATGCAAAATACGGCATAAACAAGCCAATTAGCATATTAGAGTATAAACAACTGTGCGGTCGTGCAGGCAGACCACAATATGACAAATATGGTGAGGCAATAATTGTGGGCAACTCAAATAGCGATGAGATCTTTGATTATTACATTAACGGAACTCCAGAACCAATATCTTCAAAACTTACAGGAGACAAGGCATTACGAATTCATCTTCTTAGTTTTGTATCAACAAATCCTGGTATCAAGGGAGATGACATAATAGAATTCTTTTCAAAGACTCTTTCTGGTTCACAAGAAAGAAAGACCACAATAAAATTCCACATTCAGATATCTTTACGATATTTAGAATCAGAAGAATTTGTAAAACAAAAAGGAAGTAGGTATATTGCTACAGAATTTGGCAAAAAAACCTCTACGTTGTATATCGATCCTCTTACAGCAGTTTTATTTAGAAAATCCTTGGAGCTAATTACAACAAAAGGGCATGCTCTTGGTCTACTACATCTAATTACAATCTCAGAGGATTTCTTTCCCAAGTTTTCATTACGAAATAAAGATTATGAGTTTCTAGGTACTCTGATTGAAAATTATGCTGATCAACTAATAGAACCTATATCTGAATATGACTGTAATCGAAGTCTTCTTGCAATACACGCTTGGATCAATGAATCAAGCGAAATATTCCTGTCTGATAATTTCGGTATAGAATCTGGGGATATGCATAGAATGGCAGACACTGCAGATTGGCTAATCCATGCTCTTTATGAAATTGCAAAACTAGAAAAAAAAGACGAGATCTTGACTGAAATTGATTCCCTAAGATCTAGGATGACATATGGCATAAAAGAAGAACTTGTTGATCTGGTTCAAGTAAAAGGAATTGGAAGGATAAGGGCCAGAGTACTCTTCAAAAATGGCATAAAAACTAGAGAGGATCTAACTTCAATATCTGTTGAAAAACTAGCCAAAATAGACAAGATAGGACCAATTATCGCAGAAAACATAAAGACACATCTGAAAAAGATAAGATAATGCTGGATAGAACCATTGTCGGAATACTGATTTCAGCAATAGCATTTGTTACCGTTTATGCAATTACTCCAAGTCTGATTAAAGTACTAACAAAAAGAAATATGGTTGTAAAAGATTACAACAAAGAATCTGTAACAATGGTTGCTCGTCCTGGAGGACCTTCAATTCTTGCAGGGATTCTGGCTTCTGAATTTACACTCTATGCCTTTTTTTCCTCCACTGATATACTTGCAATTATAATTACAACTTCTCTTGCTTTTTTAGTTGGTTTTGCCGATGATAGAAAAGTACTTGGTGGATGGTTCAAACCACTTGCTCTTGCAGCTTCCGCATTGCCTATTATTTTACTCGGAGCGTATACTCCTCCGCATCTTGCCTTTCCACTATTTGGCTCAGTCAAGATTCCAGAACTGTATTTGGGATTGATAGTTATTATTATTCCAGTTATGGGAAATACTGTAAACTCTATTGATGTACTAAATGGAGTTGCAAGCGGATTTATGACAATTGCCAGCTTTGCTCTTACTGTTTGTCTGGTGATTGTACATCATTATGATACTGCGCTGGCAAGTTTACCTCTTGGGTTTGTATCGTTAGCATTTTACAAATATCATAAAATTCCAAGCAAAATATTCCCAGGGGACTCTGGTGCGCTAACTCTGGGAGCAATGTATGGTGCATTGTCCATCATAGGTCATGTTGAAATTGTTGCAGCAATTGCATTACTTCCTGCAGTGATAAACTCTTTCCTGTTTCTTTCTAGTGTGAAACGAATAGTTGAACATAGACAAATAAAGGCAAATCCCGTTGTTCACACTGAAGATTTCAAGTTGATGGCTAGTACTGATAAATCTGCTCCAGTTACACTTGTGAGATTGATCTTGGCAAATGGACCTCTCACTGAAAAACAAGTGGGATTTGTAATATTTAGACTAGCATTGTTTTCTGCAGCACTTGCAATAATAACATCTTTCATGATGGAAATTAGGCTATGAAGGGAACTCCAATTTTCTTCTACATATTTGTAATGTGGCTACTGATTATTGCTGGAGGTGCACTTATTGTACCAATTATTGCACATATTTCAATACAGGGATTTGGTAATCTAGATGGTGTAATAGATTCTGTTGTAAAAGCAGGTATTGCACTTACACTTGTAGCACTTTGGATCTTGATAATGTCAAAAGTAAAAAACTGGATATTTCATCAACAGCTACGTCACTAACTATTTTCCCACTTCATCTTTTTCTTGTCATATTCTTCTCTTGAATATTTGATCTTGGCTGGAACTCCAACTACAACACAATTGGGTGGAACATCCTTTGTGACCACAGCTCCCATCGCCACAACACTATTTTCTCCTATTCTGACTCCTGCCTTTATGACTGCCCTCGAGCCTATGACTACTCCGTCTTCTATGGTAACTCCTATCATTTTTTTACTCGCTGGATAAGGGTCGTTAGTTAGAGACGCAGCTGGACCTATGAAGACATTTTTTCCAATTCTTGAAAGCGGTGGTATGTAGACAAGTCCCTCTATCATGGTATTTTCTCCTATCTTTACATTGTAATCAACATGTGCAAGAGAACCAATCTTGACATTGTCTCCGATCTCTGTGTTGTCTCCTACGTATGCAAAATGCCATATTCTCACATTTTTTCCAAGTTTGGCTTTTTCAGAAATAAAGTTCGTAACCATTTCTTATCACAAGTGCCATGGAACGCCTTTTGTAACAATCTTGTCAGGAAGAGTATTCTTATGCTTGTTCAAAAATTCTATATCCTTATTCTTATCCCTCAATTCGTCAGGCAACATTATTGGGATCTCTTCTATTATTGGATAGTATCTGGAACATTTTGAACAAAATATTGTACCTTCTGAAATAATCTCTTCTTTTGAAATTAATTCTACCAACTCTAGTGGAAAGTGTTTATCTATTGGGCATGCAAGAATTTCCATTAGTTTTCGGTTCATTTTAAATTCAGATAGATTGGAGTTCCTTTCTGGCTAGATAAAAGTGCCGCTTCTGCAATCTTGGTGGTGTTTACAGCATCTTCTGCTCTTACTCGAATACTTTCTTTTCCTTCTATTGCAGATATGAAATTTTTTATCTCTAAAAGTAATGGCTCTTCCATTTCCTTTCTTGGTATCTCTGCTCCTGAACTAGTTTCAATCTTTACCTCTTGCGTAATAAAATCTGAAGAAATTATGGCATCACCACATACTGCATTAAATTTTCTTACACGAATTGGAGTGATCCAATTTGATGATATGATTGCAACCCTGTTATCCTTGAAACCCAGCATTATTGTTGCAAAATCTTCATGTTCATGTTTTATTTTTCCAGATCTTGCAAATACTACTTCTGGTACATCATCAAATAACCACATGGCAGTATCAATGTCATGTACTGAAGTGTCATAAATAATTCCCACATCTTTTATGTGATTTGGCATTCTATTTTCTCTGTGAAATTCAAGCATGATCAATTCTCCATACTTTTTGGTCTTGACATATTCTTTGACAAGTGAAACAGCAGGATTGAATCTCTCTATGTATCCACTTGTGAGAATTACCTTATTTTTCTTGGCTAATTTGAGAAGGTCTTCTCCTTCATTAGAAAAATAAGTCATTGGTTTTTCTACAAAAACATTTTTCTTTTGTTCCAAGAGTTTTTTTGTCAATTCAAAGTGAGTCGAAGTAGGTGTACACACAAATGCCGCATCGAATTTTTCTGAATCCATGAGTGAATCTAGAGATGAATAATGATTTACAGAATATTTTTCGCTAATCTCTTTTGCACGAGATACATCCATGTCACATATGGCTGAAAGAACTCCAAGTTGAGAAAGAATTCTTGCATGATTTTTTCCAAAACCACCTGTACCTATCTGAACTATTTTCATACTAGTACACCGGTGTTATCCATTTTGAGTATTTCTTATTTTTGCCCATGGTGATATCTGAGTAGATCTTTCTAATGTCTCCTGTAATCTTTCCTATTTTGCCATCTCCTACTAGCTTATTGTCTACTGAAATAACTGGAGTTATTTCTGCTGCAGTTCCTGTCAGAAATACCTCATCAGCAAAGTAAATCTCTGTTCTGGGAATCTCACGCTCTATTATCTGATAACCAAGATCTTCTGCTATTTTGATTACTGAATCTTTTGTTATTCCTTCTAATGCTGATGAGCTAAGTGGAGGTGTTAGTAATTTTCTATCTCTTACAACAAAGATGTTTTCACCAGGGGCTTCACTTATGTTTCCCAGATGGTCTAGCATGATGGCTTCATCGTAACCATTTCTCTTTGACTCTTGTGTTGCTAGTATGGAATTAAGATAATTTCCACCCATCTTTGCAAGTGGTGGTGTAGAGATGTCATGAATTCGTCTCCAAGAAGATATGCCTACCTTTATCCCATTTTTGTTAAACAATTCCCCGAACGGGAACATGACTATAGCTGCATGTGTTGGAGTATTTTCAGTTACATGGAGACTAATTCCATGTCTGCCTACAAAATAAAATGGTCGTATGTAACATGATTCTTTAACATTATTTTTTTTACAAATCTGAATTATTGCATTAGCAATTTCTTTGTCTGTAAATCTAAGAGAAATTGAATACACTTTACCTGAATTTCTAAATCTCTTGATATGATCTTGCAATCTGAAAATATTCAAGTTCTTGGAATTCCAATATCCTCTTAATCCTTCAAAAACCGAAGTTCCATAATGTATGGCATGAGTCATGACTGGAACCTTTGCATCCTCATCTCTTACTATTTTACCGTCAAACCAAACAAATTTTGGAACAAAAGGTTTCATATTGAAAAACCGAATCTGTCTATAATTAATCTATTTCTACCAAAATCCTATGCTAGGAAATTTCATTCCTAATACTCTATACGTAAGATCCTTTGCAGTTGCAAATTTTTTAACAACATCCCAACTGTCACGTATTATCCGTACTACTTCTGGTTCGACATAATTTTCCCAATCTGTATCTTTTCCCATTGCTGCATCAAACATTTTTTGTTTTACAGAGGATGCAGAGGTTTCCTTTCTTTTACCTACCTTGGGATTTAGACCGTATAGCTTGAGCACAAAACCCTCTGCCTTGTCACCAGTATATGTAAAATAATCTGTTTTTACTCCTTCCAAAATTTGTTCTTTTATTTTCCAGGAATGTGGTGATAACATTGGAGGCATGTATTTTGCAAATGGTGCATAAAATGTATAATTTGGTACAACTGTGACACTATCACCAAATATCGCATGGAGCATTTTTTTCCTCAACTCATAACTAAAAGGGAAACTTCTACTATTGATCTCCTTGTCGTTCTTCATGAATGTGACTGGTAGAACTCTTACTTGGCCTTCACTTTTTAATTCATTAATAATTTCTACATGAGCCTTGGTAACAGGATTCAAATGCGCAAGATAGATTGCTATTGTCAACTGCTTTCCTGTATTTTTGTGTCATATTTCAATCATTTATTTGAAATTGTGATAAATCTCTAAAAGGATAGGGACGATGGGACTTGAACCCACGACATCCAGCGCCCGAGGCTGGCAGTCTACCAAGCTAACCTACGTCCCTGTAAGACTCGCTATGGTAATAGAATATTATTCTTTCAAAGGAGATTTTGTCTAGCCGTATGATTCGTATTTTATTTCAAAGCTCTTGTCTGCTCGTTTGGTTCTTTCTGTGACAAAACCTTTTGGTGTCAAGACATCTAGACAACCGTCTATAGTTCCTTGCCAACCACAAATGAAAAATACTGTATTGTCCTTTGTGATTTTCTCACCGACCATCTTTTCAAGTGGTGATGTTTCTCCATCTTTTGACTGTAGGAAACTTTCTACTCTACCTTTATGACCATTCCATGTTCTGTTAAACCATTCATCTGGTCTGCTTATGGTAGATCTATATCTGAAATTCCATTTGTCTTTTCCTCTATCAAGACTTTCTTCTTCTAATCTGGTTAATTCATCTCTGTAACCTAATTCATCAACATAGCTAGCACCATGATATACTACAATCTCTCTCTTACTTCCTATTGAGTGAAGATGTTTTGCATAACTGAGAAATGGTGCAAGACCTGTACCACCGCCCAAACAAACTATTCTTCTATTGTCTGGTTCACCGTCTGGTTTTTTTTCTTCTATGGTGAAAGGGCCTGTAGGTTTTAACCAAATTATCTCGTCTCCTTCTTTTGCACTAAACAATACTGTAGTAAGACGTCCTGGAAGTGGTTTTCTTACCCATCTGATGTATAATTCAATATATTTTCTGTTCTCTGGATTTGATGCAATTGAGTATGCTCTTCGAATTATCTTGTTTTCTGCTGGTACGTGTGCTCCAAGTGTAAGAAACTGTCCCGCCTTGTACTGTGGCACTTCACCGCCTTCTCTTGGTATGAATCTGAAAACCGCTAAATCTTCTTTCTGAATTTGTATGTATGAAATTATTGCTTTACTGTCTACGACCACGCGAGGATTTTTGATTTAG
>DATEZN010000041.1:0-8821 GCA_035255545.1 Nitrosotalea sp.
TCATCTTCTGGTGTTCCAGGTCCTGGAGAAATTATTATTGCATCATAGTTTCCTTTCTTAATGTCGTCAATTGTTACCTTGTCATTTCTGATTACATCTGACTCGACATTTAGTTCTCCAAGTAGTTGAGCAATGTTATACACAAATGAATCATAATTGTCGATTATCAAGAATTTCATCTTGTTGCCTCCTTTAGTGCTGTTATCATTGCATTTGCCTTGTGTTCTGTCTCCATCCATTCATTTTGTGCTATAGAATCTGTCACTATGCCTGCACCTGTCTGGACAAAACCCTTTGAGCCGTTCATGAAAATACTTCTTATTCCAATTGCAAAATCACAACAACCATTAAATGAAAAATAACCTATTGCGCCGGCATAAGGTCCTCTAGCATCAGGTTCCAATTCATCGATTATCTCCATTGCTCGTATCTTTGGTGCACCAGATACTGTTCCTGCTGGAAAGACTGCTTTCATGGCATCATACATGTCATATTTTTTATCCAAAGTTCCAACTACATGAGTTACGATGTGTTGTACGTGACTGAATTTTTTTACAGCCATTAGTTCTTTGACATGTACAGAGCCATATTTGCACACTCTACCAATGTCATTTCTTCCAAGGTCTACCAACATGGTGTGCTCTGCAATCTCTTTTTCATCATGTAACAGTTCATCTTTTAGTTCTTCATTTCTTCTCTCATCATTTGTAACTGGTCTTGTACCTGCAATGGGGAACGTCTCAACTTGACTTCCTGTAATACGTAACAACATCTCTGGACTGGAACCAATTATGGTTCGCTTTCCTAGTTTCATGTGATACAAATATGGTGATGGATTTATCTGGCGCAGAATTTTGTATACTTTGAGATAGTCACCATCTGCATCAAAATTGAATTTTCTTGAGAGTACTACTTGGAAAATATCTCCATCATGAATGTATTTTTTTGCCTGCTTTATCATTTCTGCAAACTTGTCTTGGTTTAAATTTTCAGAAATTTCTGAAACAGAAAACTTGCCACAATCTACATTGGCATATGATATTTGGTCGATTCTATTTTTATCATAATAAAAATAAAATGATCTTTTTTCTTTGTTGTCGTAAAGAATTCCATCGGTATAGATTCCAAACTCCATTAGTGGCTCGTCTGAATCCTTGTGGGAATCTGGAATATTTTCCCATAGTCTAATTGCATCATAGTTGATAATTCCAACTGCGCCTCCAACGTACCTGTATTTCTGATCAGGTACTCTGTATACTAGCTTCTTGATCTCAGCCAAGGGATCACTTGTCTGAATGGTCATAGAGCCTCCACTTTTGTAGTGGAGTACTACTTTGTCAAAATACCCCTTGATGATTATTGATGGGTCAAAACCAATCAGTGATGTCTCTGCTAATTCTTCTGGACCTGTCAGTGATTCAAAGAAGAAAGAATGTTCGAACTCACGTGATATTTTGTTGTATAGATCAAATTGAGAACCAGTATAGTCTAGAGGTATTATCTTAAGGCTTGAATGCCCAAATGTGGCCACCCATGAATGTGGTCATTCAACATCTCTATTTAAAATTAAGCCACGCATGAGATTTGATATATTACGGTATGGTACGGTACCTTTATATGCGATCTTTGTGTATATCTAACCATGTCTCAGATCCTAATTCCAGACTTTGGCAGGAGTAAATCACTATTGTTCCAGGACCTGTATTTTGCAAGAAAAAAGCCCATAGTACACACAACTGCGGCTGAGGCCGTCTGTACTGTATGTCAAAAGGGCTTGGATGATGGGATGTCTATTACTGCAAAGAGAATAGGCTTGAACTTGAGACTTTTCTGTCAGTATCACATTCCACAAGAATAGTTTTTTGAAATCTGTATTTTTACCAGATTGGTCTTGTTATTGCACCCTCTGCTGCAGAGGATACCAGTGATGCAAATTTTGCTAGGGCCCCAGTTTCATAATTTGGTTTTCGTGGTCTCCATTCTTTTCTTCTTTGCACAAACTCATCTTCTGATATCATCAAGTCTATGCTATTTTTTTCAAGGTTGATGATAATTTCATCTCCCTCTTTTACAAGTGCAATGTTTCCTCCTACTGCTGCCTCTGGGGCAACATGGCCTATCATGAATCCTCTTGTTGCACCTGAAAATCTTCCATCTGTCACAAGTGCAACTTTTTCACCCAAGTTTTGTCCTACGAGTGCTGCAGTGACTCCTAACATTTCTCGCATTCCTGGTCCACCCTTTGGACCTTCATATCTTATTATCACGATATCTTGTTCTTTTATTTGTCGTTTGGATATTGCATCAAATGCGTCTTCTTCTCTGTCAAACACTTTGGCTTTTCCTCTGAATTCTTTAGTATGAACACCTGCAACTTTTACTACTGCACCATCTGGAGCAAGCGAACCGCGAAGTATTGTAAGAGTTCCGACCTCATGAATTGGAGACTCGATTGATTTTAAGACTTGTTGATTTGCATCAAATGGTATTTGCATTGAATCAAGATTCTGTTTGACTGTTTTACCTGTTACAGTCATGGCATTCTCATGAATGAGATTTTTCTTTTGCAAACTTTTCATTAATAATGGAATTCCACCTATCTTGTCAAGATCTAGCATGACATATGTTCCTCCTGGTCTCATGTCTGCAATATGTGGCGTCTTTCTTCTGATTCTTTCAAAATCATCTAGTGTAAGTTTTACTCCTATCTCACGAGATAGTGCAAGCAAGTGCAATACTGCGTTTGTTGACCCACCTGTAGCATTAGCTACAACGATTGCATTCTCAAATGCTTCATATGTCAAAATGTCTTTTGGTCTAACTCCTATCTCAAGTAAGTTCATCACGGCCTTGCCACTTTCGTATACCATTTTTTCTCTTCTTGGGTCTTCTGCGGGTGGGGATGCATTTCCTGGAAGTGCTATTCCAATCGCTTCACTGATTGAAGCCATTGTGTTTGCTGTATACATTCCACCACAAGACCCTGAATTTGGACAAGCAACGTTTTCTAAATTCTTTAGAGCTTCAAGTGTTAAGTTTCCTGCATCATATGCTCCGACTGCTTCATAAACATCTTGAACTGTAACTTGTTTTCCTTCAAAAATTCCTGGCATGATTGTGCCACCATATACAAAGACTGATGGTAAATTAAGACGAGCCATTCCCATCATTGTACCTGGAAGACTCTTGTCACAACCTGCGATTCCAACCAGTCCGTCATACTGATGTGCTCTGACCATTAATTCAATTGAATCTGCAATAATTTCTCTACTAACAAGTGATGATTTCATACCTTCATGTCCCATTGCGATACCATCACTTACTGCAATGGTGGAAAATTCTCTGGGTGTACCACCTGCGGATTCAACTCCTGCTTTGGCATGAGTTGCCAATCTTCCAAGATGTATGTTGCATGGAGTTGCCTCATTTCCGCTGTGAGATACTCCGATGAATGGTTTTCCTAAATCGTTATCGTCTAAACCCATTGCCTTGTACATGGCTCTATGGGGAGCCCTTGAAGGGCCTTCTACTACATTTCTACTGGATATTTCCATGATTGTCATTATGTTTTGTTCCCTATTTTATACATACTAGATAATTTCATACATGAAAACACCCTTCTAAATTTACTAATTCACTATGTTTGTAGAAGAAACGATCATTTCTAGGAAAATAATGTTCTATATTTTATGAATAAATTGAACTTAAAAGTCGACAAGTGTGAATTCTACTGAGTTGTAGTGACCTAATAGTGTATATTAAATAAATTAGGCACTAAAGGGTGCTATGTCGTATAGTCTTTTGAAACTTGATAATATAATAAAATCGGAGACTACAAAAAAACTATACAGCTGTTATCTTAAGAAATTTGTAGAATATGCAAGACTAAAAGATTTAGAATCTGAGGACAAGAAATGAAATATCTTTTACTGTTGTTTGTAATACTGCTATCAGTTCCAATTCAGGCTTATGCTTTAAGTGATTCAACTTTAATAAAATGGATGTCGACGTTGGAATCTTGGAAAGCAAAAGGATTGATAACAGATAACGATGTTTTTAATGTAGATGATTATTTAATCTCAAAAAAATATATGACTTGGAAGCAGATGGACCAAGTTTATGCAAATGTCTCGACAACAAATATGGTTGATTTACAAAAAAAGCATTATGATGTAACGATTAATGATTGTCTTTATTATGATGATAAACCATTAACACATTTTTCAGGCAGTATTACCAATAAAGACACAGTGGATCATAGAGTTTTGATTAAACTCGTCATACTTGATTTGGATGTGAATGTACTTTTTGCAAAAGATGAAGGAACACATAAACTCCATGTAGGCAATCCATATTTTTTGGAGGATGAGATTTCAACCAATCAAGGTAGGTGTGATCTAAGTGTCTTTGAACTTGATTAGAAATATTTGATGAAAGTAAGATGAAGTTTATTACCCTGCCTCGTCTGAAAAAACTTCTGAATAGATTACGAATATCCATAATTGTCGTTTTTATCGTACTAGTAACACTGACATCACTATCGTTGAATTCTAACGCATTTGCTGACCCCCTAAATGATATCCAAAATGACATTAATTCACGATTATCAGCAAACCCGCATACTGGTGATAGAGCAATACTATTTGTTTATTCGAATACTAATTGGTCTGGTTCTATGGAAGATTCTGCATTCAGTTCTGCTACTAAGGATGGACAAGGTAATGATGAAATAGTTTTTGCATGTAGTGGTACAAGCGGAATTTATTCAATTGTAATGCAAAAACAAAGCGAAGGTGGATATTTGGCCTTGGCAGTGATTCAAAATGGAAAATTACTCAATTCAAAAGCTACATCCGCTGAATATGGTGTAGTCAGTGTTGCAGGAAACTGTGAACCAGATTTTAGTGGAAATCCAATACTCGGATTTGTGGCAATTATTCTTTTAATCATGCTTGTAGTATTGCTAATAAAAAGATACAAGAATAAGAAAATGCCGAAAGATAAACCGTCTGGTACATAGACAATGGTTAATTATTCATGCCACCTCTCGAAATCTCTACTGTAAGTTATTACGTAAAACAATTATTCAACGTAGAATTCCCACAGTTTCATCAGTTAAACCATGACCGATGTATTTGAGGTCAAAATTATTTAGTTTAATTAACACTTCTCGACAATTCTACTGAGTTTTTAATAATCAGAATACTAGATTTCAGATATGAGTAAGTGTGGATTGTATCTTTTAGCGCTGTTATCTGTAATTGCGGTGTCTATTACCACAGTTCCTGCTTATGCTGAAGTAACTTCGCTTAAAACCGATGCCTCATTTTACAAAGGGAGTAGTCAGATCACCTTTTCTGGTACTGTTCTTCCTACTGATTCCAGAACTATTACCATCTTGATTTTTGATCCTCAAAATAACTATCTTGTACGGTCTGGAATTGCAGATAGTAATGATAATTTTCAAATAATTATTGATACTGGTAGTACGGATTCTAGTATACAGCAAGAATTCAAACTCAAGGGAACATACAATGCAACTGCCTTTGTTGCAAACAAGGCAAATGGAATTACTGTGAACTTTGTATTCTCACCAGATGGTTCCCCTGTACTACCATCATCACCTACTTCTTTGAGTGCTACAGTTGTTTCATCAACAGAAATTGATCTTAACTGGATTGCTCCTGTAAACAATGGTGGGACGCCGTCTCTTGGATATCAAATTGGACGTTCTACTGATGGTGGTACCACTTGGTCTACTACAGTGACAACAATTACTGCCACCACTTTTGCAGATGTTGGCCTTACTCCAAATACTCCATACATGTATCGGGTGTATGCTGTAAATCAAGCTGGATCTAGTCCTCCTTCTAATGCTACGACTGCTTCTACCTTACAGATTCCGGGTCAAACTGTGTCACAAGGTACTACTACTAACACTGCCAACTCATCTTCTACACCTTCTCTTGCTGAGTTACTTCAACAAAGATTAGCTGATGCACAAAGATTACAACAATTACTTAATGGTGGTAATCCTACACAGCCAAGTTCTTCTGGTGGTAATCCCACTACAAACCCTTCTGGTAATTCTCAAACCGTTCAGCTTAATGAGACAATGAGTGTAAACGATGTATCCTCAAGTCAGGGAGTACAACAATCTACAAATCCATCTGGAAATAATTCTACACAAAATAACTCTACAAACTTTAATGCTAATCTTGCAATATACTCAATAATTTCTCTTGTAGGAGTTGGCATTGTTGTTTACATATTGTATCTTAGAAAGAAACGAAACCCATCAGGAGATGCTGTCAAGGTGAAAAAAGAAACCATAGTATCGCCTGAGACACCATCAAATCAAAATGAAGATGATCATGCAATGATGATTCTCAAAAATAGACTGGCAAAAGGAGAGATCACTGTAGCTGAATTCAAGGAACTAAGAGACGAACTTTCAGAGCCCTAAGTGATTAACTGGAATCCGTCTAGTCTTGCTAATTGTGCGTTGATTTGTGTATCGTTCTCATTACCATATGATATCAAGAGTCTGTCTTGATCCTTGAAGACATAATTTCTCATGTCTGGAACTTGGTGATGGTTGACATAGAACTTTAGTGTGTAATTGTCATTTGTACAAAATGCTCTCTTGTCAGGGAATGTGAAACACTTGTCGTCTAATCCAATGTGTAGGGAATCAAATAGGAATCCCATGGTTACATTGGTCGCCATTGCATGTATTGTCTCACCGTTTCCTTTTTGGAAGCTGATGTATGGACTCTTGATCTGGTATGCTGTAGATGAATAATCAAACTGTTGACCATAAATCATTGTCAAAATTCCGGCATGGATGTGAATTTTTCCAAGGGGACCTGAACCTGGTGGTTCTCCACTTGGTGTTACAGTTGATGATAATACGTAAAAATTGTAACTTGAAATTCCAAGGACTGCCACAATTCCTGCTAGTATGCCAATGGCTATTGCCTTGTTCTTAAATTGGGTCTTTTGTCGTTTTTGATAAAAAGTCTCTCGTTCCTGCACTCGCTCTTCTCTATCTTTTTTTCCCATTTGACAATCCAAGTCAAAATTTTACCCTAAATAACAGTATCTGAGATGACCAGAGGTAATCTTGAAGGTGAGTATAAATAAAATATGTATCAGAAAAAGGCATGGACTGTCTTTTTTGTAATGTGATAAATCAAAAAGAAGATGCCTATGTGATATTTGAAGATGATTCCCATATTGCAATCATGGACAAGTATCCCATACAAAAAGGCCATTCACTAGTAATGCCAAAGACACATCATGAAAAAATCACAGACATGACAGATGATGCGGTTGCCAAGTTATTTTCCAAAGTGCCAGTAGTAGCACGTGCAATAATTGCAGCAACTGGGGCAGATGGATTTAACATTGGTCAAAACAATGGCCGATCTGCAAATCAAATAATTCCACATGTACATGTACATGTCATTCCACGATATGGACAAGTAGGCAATCTGTGGGCAAAAAGGATGATTTCAAATGATACTGATCTTGATGCGTTGGCAAAAAAGATTAGAAATAATATAAAATCAGGCTAGTTCTGTAACGATAGAGTCCATATCTGATTTTGTCAGACCGACATTCTTTCTAGCATCTCTTCGAGAAATTATCTTTCCATCTTGAAATACAATCATTGTGGGTACTGCTTTGATGTCGAATCTATCCCAGAGTGGATTTTCATCTTCGTCAATAATTGAACCTACTTTGTTTGCAGTCTCAATTTTTGCAGACTCAAATGTTGGTTTGAAATTTGTACAATATGGACACCATGTTGCATAGAAAAGAACAACTGTCTTCTTGTTTCCGAGCACCTTTGAATCAAATTCTTTTGGTTCTACATGTTCCATGGTATCAAATGGAGTTTGAAATTATTTAGAGCTATGTTTTGGTAAATCACTGGTTTGGATTGTATCTCAAAAATGCTCCAACTTTACCTATGCTTGAAAGCATTGCACCGTATTCTGTTGCACCTGTAATGACCTCAACCTTTGCACCTGTCTGACCTGCAACCAAATCCAGATAATCAACAATGTCTCGTTCAGTTGATTCCAGGTCCATGCTTTTGCAGTTAGGACATGGTTGGCTGAGTAGTTCTTGTAGTCTAGGAATTACTTTAGTACGGTCAAGTATCTCGGTTTGTATGTTTTGGCATCTTCTACATGTAATGTCGATTTTTCTTAAATTGGTATCATCTGTGATTAATATTGTAGCGACAACATTTCTTTTTAATAGATCAATAATTTCATTCAGACCATAGGTTGCAAGTCCTCTTGAGAAATGTATGTCATTGAACAACTTGTCTACGAATTTCTTTTCTTCTACCATTCTGTAATCTGTTAGAACATCATGAGCTTTGACAAATGCTTCACGCACACCTTCTGAGCCTGCATATGAGCAATCAAGTGTTGCAAGAATGTTATTTTGTAGTCTATATTCCAGATAATTTTCTTTGACAAAATTCTCTTTTGTAGGGCCTGGACCTGAAACAATGAGACCTTTTACTGGATAGATGTCTATGAAATATTCTCGTGTTGTGTGCGCAACTCTGTTATAGTATTCATTGAGCTCCATCTCTCGTAGTCTTTCAAATCTTCTTGCAGACTGGCCTCCTTGTCTGTGCTTTCCTGCTACACCTGACGATGTCTCTGATAGTACGTCTAGTTTGTCGCCACGTAACAATCCCCATCCAGCATCTTTTGCATCAATTGCCAAAAATCCAATCATGTTGTCGTCTTTTAGCATGTCTTTGAGAATGTCTACATGAAAATGATCATCGCAT
>DATEZN010000042.1:0-4637 GCA_035255545.1 Nitrosotalea sp.
CTGCAAGACCATCACCTGCCTCGTATATTTGAGAGACTAGTCCATGAGATACCAGTATGTCTTTTAGTACAACTCTCATAAATGATGCATCATCTACAATCAATACCTTGACGGTGTTAGTTGTAGACATGTTATGTCTCCATATGATGCCTTTTTACAGAATTTCCAGATTTTAAGAATGACGTGTGTTTAATTATGACATGTATTGTTCTGTGTAAATATCCAAATGGCATCAATCTTATTTTTTAACGATATGTGTAATATCAATACGCTTGTTCAATTTGATCACACAGAAATAAAATGTGTGTATTAAAAAATTATATGCTATTTTTTAATTACCAACTTGTAATATTTTTTGATAAATTCTCTCTCTTGCCATCAATGGATTAAATAATTTCTGACATCGTCTCCCAAACATAGTTTCGTCCATCCCCAATACCAAATAACCAGAATCTTTCAAACTCTTGTAAAATTTTGTCAAGATCAACTCTTGTGCTTCTTTTTCATAATATATCAACACATTTCTACAAAAAATGACATCAAAAGACTGTAAAGTATCAGATAGAATATCACCTACTTTGAAAGTTACCATATCTTTTACAGATTGCACAACCTCGTATTCTATGCTATTCCCGTCATTAGACATTTTTTGAAAATTATTTTTTACAATATCAAGCGGTAAGGTTTCAACACTTTTTACAGGATATCGTCCGCGTTCTGCAAATTGAATTGCAGTCTTGTTAACATCATTTGCAACAACTTCCACAACAGGATTTTTTATTTTTTCAAGGGCTTGTTTGAACATGATAGCAATAGAATATGGCTCTTCACCAGAAGCGCAACCTGCACTCCATATTTTTATTTTTTTATCCCCACCTAGACCGGATAATATTTGTGGAAGTATAGATAATTGAAATCTATCAAATACTATAGAGTCTCTAAAAAAATTTGTTACGTTAATTGATAATGATGAAAATATTTCCTCAAATTCTTTACGGTCATTCTTTAAGACGTGTGCATATTGAGAATACTCTGATATGTTTAGTATTCTCATTCTTCTGTCAAGTCTTCTTTTTATAAACCCAGGTTTGTATCTAGCAAGGTCCAGACCATAACCAGCAGAAATTTTGTTAAACTCATCCATCACTTCTGCCTTTAGAGTTAAACCATTCAGACTCAATGTCTTCCACTCGAATCATTTTTGTAAATTGGATAACAGTCAGTATTCAATCCAAGCATAGAACTGTAATCAAGTTTAGCCATACCCGTATTACCTTTTAGGATTCAGTAGTTTTCTGGCATTATCATAATCTTGGATTATCAACATGTGTAATAGTAAACCACTGTCTTTACCTGTAAATTCAACTTCTGTCACCATATCACTAGTTGGACATACGAACTCTGATGCATGTGGCTCTAACAATGCAGCAAGCGACGTCATTGCAAAATCAGGAGTAGAGAGTTCAACTTTCAATCCAGTGTGATCAGCCAACGCATTAAAAAAAGAACCAGACATGATATTTCCTACCTCGGATATTGCAGATTTTGACAGATCATCTAACAAGTCTATCTTATCAGTACACATTAGCTTTGCAGCAATTTCTTTTGCACTTTGTTCAGGTATTGTATATAAAATTCCCAAACGAACATCACCCCCCCCATGTAAAAATACAGAACATGCAACTATTTCTTTGACAACTTTATCCATATTTCCGATTTTAGAAATTTCCACATGTGTTTGTTTTACAACATGAGTAACAGATTCTCCAAGAAGTGTTGATAATGCAACAGATGTTTTTTGTGTAATGTATGAATCAAGAACTCCTTCAAGAATGTTTAATTCAATTTTATTTAAGAGATTAGTTGTCATTTGGATATATCCTACACCAACAAGGATGGCTCTAGAATTAATGCAACTTTGCCATCAGGTAAAATAGTAGCATCCGAAAAAGCATTTACAGAATTTGATAGTCCAGTAAGACGTTTTATTACAACTTCCTGTTCTCGTTCAAGCGAATCTACAATCAGGCCATAAGATTTCCCATCCTTATCTACCACTACGATATTTACTTGAGAATTTTTCTCATCAAGAGTAGAGACAAGTCCAAGCATTTCAGCAACACGAATTATTGGAACAACCTTGTCTCGAAGTGTTATCATTTCATGTCCATGGACATTTTTTATTTCATCTTTATCCACTGTAATTGTTGTGGATATGCTTGAGAGTGGCAGTATGTATTTTTGATCAGATATGTTAACTAAAAGACCTCCAATGATGGCTAAACTCATAGGTATTGTCAATACAATGCTAGTCCCTCTTCCTTTTTCTGTCACAATCTTTACTTGTCCACCCACATTTTTCACCTGTGTCATAACCACATCCATTCCAACCCCCCTGCCAGAAATATCAGTAACCGCCTTTGCGGTAGAAAGTCCAGGAGTTCCCACTAGTCCAACAATTTCTTCATCAGACATGTGCGCAAGTTCTTCTGATGTTACAATTTGTTTTTCTAGTGCTTTTGATTTGATGGCCTCAAGATCAATCCCATTTCCATCATCTTCTACTTGAATTTCTACTCGATCTCCCAGCCGATTTGCGCTGAGTCTTATTGTACCAATGTCTGGTTTTCCTTTTTCTCTTCTTTCAGAAGGGGTTTCAAGACCATGATCTACAGCATTTCTTAGCATATGAAGGAGAGGATCAGTTATTGCATCTAATACAGTACGATCAAGTTCAATGCCCGAATCATTTACCTCAAGTTTTACTTCTTTACCAAGTGAAGTTGATACATCTCGTATCATTCGTGAAAACCTATTGAAGACTTGATCAATTGGCACCAGTCTTATCTTCATTGTCTGATACTGGATATCAGTTATCAGCCTACCGAGTGTCATCAAGATCTCTCTACCATCATCAGAATCATGTGTGTGCATTATTTGTTCCAACCTCATTTTTGAGATCATCATCTCACCTACAAGATTCACGAGGGCATCAAGATCTTGCATCCGAACTCTAACTGTTGGAGATTTCACCTGTAATGCCAATGTAGTATCAGATTCATCATTATTTTGTTTGAATTCCGATGGATTTTTTACACAGTGTAAAAATTCTTCAAGATCAATTTTTTTTGTTTCATCATTTATCAGTTGTTTTAATATATCAATTCCATAAAAAATCACATTACCAAGTTCGGTGGTTATAGTTTCTTCACCTTTTCTGAATTTATCAAAAATTTCTTCTATTGTTCTACAAATTTCACGAATCTGATCATAGTCCATGGTAGCAGCCATTCCTTTTATTGTATGAGCAGATCTGAACAACACATCAACATGCTCTCGGACATTAGGTTCTTCTTCAAATTTTAAGAGATGTTGGTTTAGACTTTCAACGTGTTCTAGTGCTTCTTGCACAAACATCTCTCTGTATTTACTATTCTCAGACACTTTGTTTTATCACCTTGATAATTTCATGTGCCAAATCTTCAGCGTCAACCATTTTATCTACAGCATGCAAATCATGAGCAGCTTTTGCCATACCAAATACCACAGAAGATGATTCGTTTTGAGCTAATGTAAAACCACTTCGTTTTTTTATCATTTTCATACCAAATGCACCATCTTGTCCCATTCCAGACAACAATACCCCTACAGTACTAGCACCAAACACTTCAGATGCAGATACCATTGTTACATTTACCGCAGGTCTTACACCAAATCTTTTTGGTCCATGATCTAAATTGATTTGTCTAGACTGAGAGACCATCATATGCACATCTCCGGGAGCAAGTAGTGCAGTTCCTTCCATTATTACATCTCCCTCTGCAGCCTCTTTTACTCTTAATTTGGAAACGGTTCCAAGTCTTTGTGCAAAAGTTGAGATGAATTCTTTATTCATGTGCTGCACAATCAAAAACCCGGCACGAATATCACTTGGGATATCTTTGAGTATGCTAGATATTATACGAGGTGCGCCAGTCGATGCACCTATTACAACAACCGTTGAAGCCATACCTTCGGTCACAGTATTGTTATTTTTAGACGGTTTTAGCTTTGAAATTGCCCTAGGAGTTAAAATGTCTCTATTAGAACGAGATGCAATTTCTATTTTGGATAGCAATGTACCTTTGAGTTTATCAACAATGTTTGGTTCGCCATGAGGTATTGAAATAAAATCAACTGCACCAAGTTCTAATGAATCTAAAATTAATTTGGCATTAGACGGATCATAATTGCTTACAACAATTATACGTAAATTTTTTTCTGGCCAAAGGTTCACGTTTTCGATAAAAGACAATCCATCCATGTTAGGCATTTCCATATCTAAAAGAATGATATCAGGTGAAAGATGTCTTAGTTTTCGTAGTGCCTCAAGTCCATCCCGTGCGGTTTCTATTACTTTGATATGATGTTCAGAGGATAATAGATCACTTAGAAGTGATATCATGTAAGAAGAGTCATTTACTATCATGACGTTTATCTGATTTTTCTCAGATGTAGCCATCATACTATTTTGACCTGATAACCTTACTCATCACCATAGCTACATTAGACCTGTCAAACGGTTTTATCACATAGTCTCTTGCACCTGATTTTATCGCATCTTGTACGATATGCTTTTGCTCAACTGACGTAACCAT
>DATEZN010000043.1:0-3571 GCA_035255545.1 Nitrosotalea sp.
ATCAACTGAAAGTTCAAACAGGTTGATCAGTACTTGAATAGTTATACCTTCTACGGAATCTGCAGTAATTTCAGTTCCCATAAGGATGCTTTTTACTGCATCTTTGATAGAATTTCTCTGAGATGGCTTTAATCTGCCGACTTTTGATTTTACGTTAATGATGGTGAATCCAAGAAGATAAAGAGAAATCAGTTTTCTTACAATTGTAGAGTCTTCATCTTCTGGTTTGATTTCAATTGTTGCTTCTTCTGTACCCACTGATTTGTTGTGATGCTTTAACGGTACGATTTGTAAATTGGAAACTCCTTGTCTTACTACTGCTACTTGATCTCCTTGCTTAAGACCCATGTCTATAATCCATTGTTTTGGTAATGATACGATGTATGAAGACTTGCCTGTAAACTGTATCTTTCGCATTTCTTCATTTGTTCCCATGTTACATGAACGACGAATTATTCTATATAGTTGTTAGGGCTTACTATATAGGTCGCTTTCATTGCAAAAATAATTAACATGGATAAATTAACATAATTTCATGGACTCGATTCTTAAAATCAAGTATACTTTGGACGCACTTTTTGGTCAGGGTGTATCAAAATATCTTCCAAAGGATGTGATGATTACCTATTCAAAGAAAACTGGACGAATAAAACATGTGTATCAAAATGATATCTTACTTTGTACATTACGAACAGATGGCGGTCTTGCCATCACTCCTTTTTTTGCCCAAATCCTTTTGAAAAGCAAAAAATTCAAGGAAAATTGTCTTGAAATAGATGATGATTCCAAGGCATTTGTTCAAGAAGGTAGCTCAGTCTTTTGTAAGCATGTAACTTGGTGTGGAAAGAACATAATGATAGGAGGAGATGTGTCGGTATTACATAATGGTAAGGTAATAGCAGTTGGTAAGGCTGTACTATCTACAAGAATGATTAAGTCATTTAAAAAAGGAGTCGCTGTAAAGATCAGAGATAGTTTAAAAAGTACAAACAGTGGAGTATGAATATATCATGATGCGTGGCGGAAACCGGGAAATGCGGAGAATGTTGGACAAGATGGGTCTTGAGATGAAAGATGTCCAAAATGTTCAAGAGGTCATAATTAAGACAGATACAAAAGAGATCATAATTGCAAAACCATCAGTTACAGAAATGAAAGCAAAAGACAATTCTATTTTTCAAATAATTGCTGAGAGTTACGAAGAAAGAGAGCTCGAGGTGCCTATTTTCAGTCAAGAGGATATAATGCTTGTAGCACAACAAGCTAATGTGTCTCCTGAAGAGGCGACACAGGCATTAATTGAAGCAAAGGGAGATCTTGCAAGGGCAATATTGTTACTTACAACTAAATGAAATTTGTTGATTACAAGTAAAATATGAACAATCTTTAAATTTTCTAAAAAGTACTATTAGTCATATCATACCCACCACAAAACAATATTGCAGTGGCAACGGTATCAGGTAAATCATATTTTAAATTCATCAATGTCTTAAGGAGGCTTCAACTAAATTATGATTCAATATTGCCTGAAGAAATAACAAGTTCAGACAGGAGATTGATTCTTACCACTATACATGAATCTTCCAAGATACCGTCTAATCTGGTTCTTTTGGATGATGAATTTAACTATCATCCAACTATTATACGTGCAAAAATAGTTGAGAAATTACAATCAGGAATTAACAATAACCTGTTAGTAATAGGAATTGATCCTGGTAACAGAATAGGATTGTCAATTTTTTACTATGAAAAAGAAATTGAGAGCTCAATTTACACGTCAACTGATGACCTGGTATCACATATTGTCAAAATTTTGGTAGGGATAAATGCTCAAAGAAAAATTGTCAAAGTAGGTAATGGGAACATGAAAATTGCTTTACATATTGTGAATTCTCTAAACCTCAGATTCTGTTCCCACTTTGAACTAGAATTTGTAGATGAGCGTAAAACATCACTGAAAATAAAAAATTTTAACAAGAGGGGTGAGCGTGATAAGATATCTGCTAGATATATCACACAAAGGGAGGGTTACCGACATCTTGTTCTACCTCTTTCAAGAATTGGGTAAAAAGGTCAAAATCGATCAAAAACCTTGGGAAGTTTCATTTAAAGTTGATCTTTTGGGCTAGATGTGAAAGGACGATAGATATTTATAGTGTTTTTCATTTTTTTCTTGAAAACTGTTCACTTAGTAATACAGATCTAAAATAATAATTTCATAAAAAATGCTTTAAAATTATAGAATTTCTTGATCCATGCTTAAATATTTACTATTACTATATGATAAACAGGTAACTACATATGACATGTAAAGGAATATGCACAAGATACAAAGCACAGAAGCCAGTAGGCACTGGTCGTTACGCATCAGGACAGAAAAGATGCCAAATTTGTGAGATTTTCATAAAATGGGAGGGTCTTTGGTGTCCTTGTTGTGGATATAGACTAAGAACTAAACCACGAAACCTCAAGTACAAAGCAAAACTAAGGGCTAGAGTCGAAGCTGATCAATTAGAAGCTGTTGCTGTAAAGGCTGCAGAAGTCGAAGAGATAGAGCTAGTAGAGCCAATAGCAGTGAAAAAAGCTACAAAAAAGGCTAAAACTGCAAAGGCAAAAACAACAAAAGCTAAAACGGTAAAGGCTATGAAAAAAGTAGCAGTTACGCCGGTAGCAATATAGGCCTAGTAAGCTGAAGTAAGCTGTTGATATCACAAATCGGTTATACGAAAAAAACCGTAAAGGTGAATCATCGAGACTTCTTGGTACAGATAGTTCCATACGATAATGGAAATTTTATTTCTATTTCTGAGGGAAAGGAAAGAATAGGAACACTTGTTGTTTCTATTAGTTCTGGAGGTCGTGTAAGTACAGCTGCTGTAATACCATCAAAATCAGATACACTTTTTCTCAAAATGGTTTCAGAGCGTGTAGCATCAACAATGAATGGAATTTGTATTTTTTCATTAAATATTGAAAAAGATTTAGATCTTGATAGTATGAAAGTTCTAATGAACGAATTGATGGAGATTATCAAACAATGACTTGTGATATGAGAAGCTATCTAGCGCTTATCACTAAGAAAGGGGAATTGGCTGTAGTAAAAAAGAAAGTCTCTACAAAATTTGAAATCGCAGCAGTAACTGCCAAAATGGACGGCTCAAAAGCACTGTTATTTGAAAATGTCAAAGATAGCAAGTTTCGTGTAGTTTCAAATTTGGTTGGAACGCGAAAAAGATTTGCTTATGCAGTTGGTGCCACTGATGCCAAGATACATGAAAAAGTAATTTCTGCGATAAAACACGCATCAAAACCAAAAATAACCACAAAAGCAAAATTCCTGGAAAATCAGTCACGAGATCTTTTTACTTTACCTATAGTTACTCATTTTGATAAGGAGCCAGGACCTTTCATCACATCGTCAATCGTATATACTAAAAACCAGGAAATGGGTACACAAAATTCGTCATTTAATAGATTGTTGAGAATAGATGAGAAACATTTCTCAATTAGAATGGTGGAGGGAAGACATCTTCATCGAACTTTTGTTTATGCAAAAGAACATGGTGAAGAC
>DATEZN010000044.1:0-4881 GCA_035255545.1 Nitrosotalea sp.
AAGAGAGACAGAGTGGGACATGTCAAACTATAGAACATGGCTTGCAACAAAGAGACCAAGATTTGCAGTTACATGGGTAATTCCAGTTGTTCCAGAGGAGAGACAATGGAACTCAGACTTGATGACAGGAACCAAGGGTAGTACAATGGAAGGAATCGTAGAACACATTAGCAAAAAAGAAGATGCAGTATTGTTTGATATTGACGAAAATGACATAAGAGACAAGGGAGGCCCAAGAGATTCTTGTTGTGTACTTGTTAAAGTAAAAGGAGATTTCGAAGCAAAAGAAAGAGATGTTCTAAAGAATATCATAAAGGATAGATTCCATATCGAGGAATCAAGAATGATATTCATCAAGATTCCAATTCTAGAAACAGAACAAGCAAATATCACAATACTTGTCAATACAAAAGCAATCGGAACAAAGATTTTAGAGATTGCAAGTGAAGCAGAAGCTTCATGGGATGCATTCAAAGATGAATATGGCAAGTGGGGATTGACTACAGAAGAATTCAAGGCAAGTCTCATGGATGTAGTCCATGAGTTTAGCTAGAAATGTCCGACTTTGCCTTTCTGGAGCAAGTTGCAACACGCATCAGAGAAAATAGATCACAACTAAAAGATACAGAGGATGAGCTTGCAACAGTGAATTTTAGAATTCATGAGATTCCATTGAAGAGTCCAACTGAATCCACATTTGCAAAAATGATAGGTCAGGATTATTACGATGCATCAGTAGATTTGGAAAAGGCAAAAGAAAAGCTAATTGCACAAAAAGAAGATCTCAGTACAAAGATAAGAGATGACATTGCATTATTCATAACAGAATTTACTTCACATGAACTAGTTATCCCTCTAGAGCCAAACCCAAAGATTGTAGACGGTAACACGGTCTTTCACTACAAAAATAATGCAGTTTTTAACAACATACTGACAATACTAAGTGAACTTTTGGGACTATCCCCACCAATACTTGTCAAGGATGTAATGTTTGCAGCCTCTGAGATAACAATCAAGGTAACAGACGAATATGAAGCCAAACAAAAATTCCTAAGCAGCATGAATGAAGTTCAAAAGACCTTATCAATCAAGAGAAAATAACTTTCAAGAAACCCTTATTCACAAAATTTTACGTATAAGATATAACGAGGTAAAAACAGCCAAGATTTTGTGCACAAGAATACCAAAAAGCTTCTTGCAATATCATTTATGGCAATTTTCATCGTTTCTACAGTAAGTGTAGCATTTCTAGGAGGAGGTAGGGTTGCAAACCAGGTCAATACCACCACTACAGATAGAACAATCACTGGAACGCCTCAAGACAATTACAAAGACAAGGACAGGCCAACATTTTGTCAAACAGGTCCAGCAAAATCAAGCAATTACATAACAGAATTCAAGATACCCACAGCGTGTACCCAACCACTTGCAATCATGGTGGACTCATCCGGTAGTGTTTGGTTTACAGAATCAAACACAGGAAACCTTGGCAAGTTTGACCCATCTTCAAAATCATTCCAAGAATTTACCAATTCACAATGGCAAAGTGGAGAGAAATCTATGATGTGGGGACTTGGCACTGCACAAGATGGAAACATCTGGATTACAGACTCGCAACATAGTTTGATCTGGAAATTTAATCCAATAGACAAGAGCTATCAAAGATTTGCATTCCCCAAGAGTAACTCATCAGATGGTTCTTTCCCACAGATGTTGCTAATAGACGGTAAAAATGCTTACATCAATGATTTCACTGGAAGAAAGATTGGAGTATTTTCTACAGATAACACAAGTCCAGACATGGGTATGACCAGTATCCCAGCTCCTGGCAATAACAACTTTACAAGTTCAATGGTTACAGATCCTTCAGGAAAACTATGGTATACAACTTGGATATATCAGCAAGGAGGAAATCTTGTAAGCTATGACCAAAAAACAGGCAACTCCACCCAATATCCCTTGCCTCAAGACATCCAAGCACCAAACGGAATAACAATTGACTCCTCAGGAAAATTATGGATAATGGATACTGCAAGTAGTTACTTTTTTGATTTTGATCCTGCAAGTAAAAAATTCACCAAGCACACAACTTCTCCTCCGCCAGTATCATCATATGGTAATGCATCAGGACTCATCAAGACACCAATATCAAGACCATATTGGGATCACTTTGATGACAATGGAAGATTATGGTTCAACGAACAAGTTGCAAACAGTTTTGGAGTGTATGATTCATCAGCCCACTCTCTTGTAGAGTATGAAGTTCCATCCAAGAATCCCAACTGGTCAGATTGTGCAGCCTCATCAGACTGTGGAGTGGCACAGATATTGGACTTTACAGTAAATCACAACAAGATATGGTTTTCAGAATGGGTTGAAAATAATATTGGAGTTTTGGATCCTAGTGTTCCACTTCCAATTAACGTGACTGCATCAGATTCTTCAATCATTATACATCACGGACAAAATGCAACAGTTTTGTTCAACATCAACCCACAAGAACAACTTAGTTCTCCAGTATCCATCATCACATCAAGCACTGTAGGATCTCAAACCCTCACAGTCAAGGCAGAACAGACTCTAGTCACAGCAAATACGCCACAAACTGTCAAGGTTGGAATAACAGCAGATAATTTTGCCACGCCAGGAACGTATGAAGTCTTGATAAGTGCAAGATATCAGGACGTTACAGTATCAAAATACATCAGTGTCACACTAGAGTAAGAAGTGGTTCCCAACCTAGACAAACTGATTGGAATTTCTACTTATTGTACAAAGACAGAGGGCACCGGAGGCAAGATCAAGTCATCCCCAGAACAGTTTTTTGTCTCTGAAATATTACGAGACAAGACACTCGACAAGATTTCATCTTCAGGAAGTTATGCAGTGTACAAGTTAAAAAAACAAGGCATTGACACAAACCATGCACTATCAGACATTTTTACAAAATATGGCCTAAGACTCAAGGCTCTAGGTCTCAAGGATGCAAACGCTACAACTGAGCAATATGTATGCGATATGACAACAGGAAGATCCACAGATACTCTGATCACAAATAGATACACGCTTGAAAAAATTGGCCTTGTTCAAAAACCCCTTACAAAAAAAGACATGATTGGAAACAATTTCAAGATAAAAATAGAGGATGCAGATTTTTCTCGAGTCTCCCAGTTTGCAGATCAGAACAAAATTCTAAATTTTTTTGGATATCAAAGATTTGGAAGCAAGAGACCTGTATCACACCTAATAGGAAAAGCCATTTTGCAAAGAAACTTCGATTACGCAGTAGAAACTCTACTCTCATTTACTTCAGAATATGATTTAGAACACAACAACAAGATACGTGAAATGCTCAAGGACAAGTCAAACTATGTCAAGGTCTTTGACCAAGTTCCTCCACAAATGGACATTGAAAGAATTGTACTAGGTGAGATGATAGACCATGGTGATGCTCTCAAGGCCCTTCGTGCAATACCAATACAATTACGGAGATTTTTCGTGGAAGCATTCCAGTCATTTGTGTACAATCAAACAATATCAAAGGCATATGAGTTTGGAGAGGATATGATGCAACCTCAACAAGCAGATGTATGTTTTGACAAAGACGACAACCTTGGAAGATACCAAAATGACCCAGAACAGAGATTGGCAGTCCCGCTAGTAGGCTATTCCTATTCAAAAAAGAATCGATTTGACAATTTCATATCACAAATACTTACGGAACAACAGATAACTCCAAAAGAATTTTTCATAAAAGAGATGCAAGAATCAAGTACCGAAGGAGGATTCAGACAAGCAGTTGTATCATGCAGAAATTTTGCAATAAAGGAACCATATGTTGACTTTACTCTTTCAAGAGGATCATATGCAACCATACTATTACGTGAGATAATCAAGCCATCAGACCCAATAGCTGCGGGATTTTAATTCCAATATTAGGAAATAACGATTAACTTTCCAAAAAGAATATTGTTGATCAGTATTTTGTTTTACAAAATTTAAAAATATATCACATAGAACAATCATCTAGAAGTATGCTACATCAGATATTGCTGACAAATTCAACTCAAGTCTTATTAATTATTAATTATAGCCTTTTGCATAATTGAAAAATATATCATTACTGTTGATAGGACTTGTAGCCATACCATTATGCAATGCAGTATGGGCAACAGATCTTGGCACACTTGGTAGTCCAGATGTTACGATATCTCCACACTCGGGACCTCCTGGAACTAAAATAACTATTACCGCATCTCACATTCCAGACATATCAAAAACAAACTATCCATATCCTGATCTTTACATTTATCTCCCATTCTCACAACCATTTGGTACTACTTTGACAAGTCATTGTGGAGGACAGGATTGTTTTCCCATCTACACATACAATGATGCAGTAAATCACGATTTTGCTGACAGGGTGATCACATTTTCATTGCCCAGTACAAATAATTCAAAGCCAATCTTTCTCAATGGTTTTGAAAATTCTGTGTGTGATGTGACATCAAATGGAAAGATATTGGAAAGATTTTCCACTCTTTGTAATACAAAAGATGAACCCTCAGGAGTGTATCAAATCAAGTTTGGATGGGTACTTGAAAGTGATTCTGAACAAAATTATACTACAGATACAATCCCATTCCTAGTTACTCCTGGAACATCTCCATCAGAGGTTCCAGTTGCAGACAATGGTGATACCATTTTAAAGGAATATCAAAATGGAACAATTAGTCAGGCCCAGTTTTATACAGAACTCAAGGCACGAAGCTGGACGGATGAGCAGATAAGACAGGCACTTGCAGTAATAGGAAAACTACCACATCAGATGGGCATATCAGGTCCTGATGATAAATTATCAATAGATCAAAACTCCACAGC
>DATEZN010000045.1:0-4017 GCA_035255545.1 Nitrosotalea sp.
AAAAGTTTCCGTTTGGTACTACTATCTGACTAAAGTTGTAATATCCACTTCCACCGGTAAAACCAGCTACATTACCTATGGTAATTGACCCGACATAGTTTTGCACTTGTTCTCCAGTTGTAGAGTTTATCATTGAAAACATCAGCGTAGTGTAATCATTGATTTTTGGACTTGATGGCGAAAACCAAAACTTCATGGTCACACCACTCTGTGTCACTTGTTGCACTGGACTAGTTTCTTGTGCATGTGCTACAAGAAATAACGATGGTACTAGCAAAATTCCCGATAATATTGGAATTACTAGTAAAACTGATCTTCTTAACAACTCGTCTAACATGAGTCTTCAATCTTTTATTATTTGCGAATCTGTTTTTGTGATACCAATATCATTTGATAGTCATAAACTAACAATTTCTTGAGAGACTGAAGATTTTTGGGGCTCAACACACGTTTGTTCGAGCATGAACAAAACGGTGTATACCGGGGGTGGGTTTCGAACCCACGACCTCCAGATTATGAGTATTACCCTTTTGTGTGGACTGGCACTCTAGGCCAGGCTGAGCTACCCCGGCATAAATAACGCCTAAATTCTTGATGCAATTAAATGTAGCTTGCTCAAACTTTTGCAATCTCTTTCCAGTTGGTATCCACTTTTGACACCCATTGGAATTTCTTTTGCAGCGCAGATGTGTAGAGTTTTTCCCATTCTAATCCTACTGAATCAGACCATGCTTTGACTACTCTTGGGTCGATGTAATTTCGAAGCGAAGTCCCCAAATTATAGTCTCGAGTTTTTTCTGTCAATTCTAGCGCAAATTTTAATTTTTCTTCACGTTGTTTTAGTTTTTCAACTTGTTTCTCAGTCTTGGGTTTTGTATCCTTTAGTTTCTTGATGACTTCACGTTTTTTCTCCAATGTTTCATCAAAGTTCTTGGGTATGGTTCTCTTGTGGTTGCATGTTACAGCAGCTTCCAAGTTGGCTAATTTTGCATGGTATATCTTGATATTTTCTGATTTTGATTTTAGGTTGTCAACTTTTTTGAGATAATTTGTAACTACCTGTGTTGCAAGATATGTTCTGAATACCTTTGCAGTAAGACCCTTTACTATGCCACTGAGAAACTCATTTACATGTCTTGATGTAATTCCATCAAATATGAGATCATCTTTTTTCTTTTTCTCTGTTAATTTTTTGAGATTTTCATAAAATGTCTTGTCTTGTTCTGCAACTGGAAGTGGTTTTTGCCATCTCACACTGTCTTTTCCTAAAAAGTCAAACTCTATTACACCAGGTTTTAGGTTTATGTGCTCTACTCTTAGTGTGGTAGCACCTACGGTATCTGCCTCATCTGGATCTTTTTCATCTCCTACTCTCATTGCAGTTTTGTAAATCAAATAACATACAGTCGCAATTCTTCGCACCTTCTCATCTTTGTCTGACATTTTCTTAATCACTGCACCTAACACTTTGTCTATCTCTGCAGCAAGTTTTGTTGCCTTGTCATACTTCATCTTGTCACGTTCTTGTTTGAGATCTGATGTATCAGAAAGCCATACGTATTTTCTCTTCTCAGTAAGTACATCCATCCAGCTTGCAAGCCACATGAAATCCTGTTCATGGATTATCTTATCCCATTTGCCTGGAGGTACTTTGGCATCTTTTCCAAGATTTAGTGTAACATCTTTTTCTGTAATCCTTGGTTTCCATTTGCCTCTTAGTGGATGATCACCTCTTCCAATGAAAAGACCTGGTGGTTCTGCCATCCAGTTGGCTACATCGACTTCTTTTCCATCAATTATTGCTTTACCATACATTGCCTTCATTTTTTCTTTGATCTCTTTTCTTGTAGCTGCAATCTTTTTCTTTTCTTCCTTGGTCATGGTAACTTTGGAATCTTTTTCCTTGTCTACAATCTTGAACGCATCAGTAAAGTCAATATCTGCAAGTGAAATGTTTTTGAAATTTGCAGGAAGTACTTTAACAAAGTAAGACAGAAAATTCTTTTGAAAGACTTGGTCTTTGACATAAGGCGTGTCTTTCTTTTTTGCCCACTGGTAGGCCATTTCTTCTGCATCGATGTTTAGAGAAACTTTTTCTCCCTTGATCTTGATTGTAATGCCTTTTGATTCATAGGGCGGAAGAAACGCAATGCCATTGTGTTGAAGGGTTTTCCATTTCATTTTTTAATATCACACTAAATTTTTGATTAAATCTGTTGACTTTGACAAAAATTGCTTTACGTCGTATATCAATCTAACCAAAAGAATCATCTGAAATTCATAGAATTTCATGCTACATTATTCTGGTATTGGAGAAATAGTGTCAAAAAAGACGTATTTTAGCTGAAAAGCTCTTTTTTTATGTAATTTTCAAACTCAATATCCGTCTTGTCTTTTTTTGCCTCTAGGAACATTATTGCATCATTGCCAACAGGATAACGAGGCAGTGGGTTCTCAGATGCGATTGCCTTGACTATGGTCCTGGCAACCTCTTGTGGAGGAGTTCCCATTTCTGACATCATCAATAAACCGTTCATCACTTTTTCAGTCATGTCTGTGTAGGGTGATTCTTTCTTTGTCACTTTTTTCAGGGTGGAAAACAAGTTTGTCTTGATGACGCCAGGTTCTATGATTATTGTTCTTATTCCAAATGGAAATAGTTCGTACCGCATTGATTCGCTTAGACCTTCTAATGCAAATTTAGAACTAATGTATCCCGGAGTTACTGGAAAACCTATCCTTCCTGCAACTGAGCTTATGTTTACTATTGTTCCTGACTTTTGACTGCGCATTGTAGGTAATACTGCCTGGATTGTTCGTACCACACCGAAAAAGTTTGTTTCAAACTGTTCCTTTAGGTCTGTAATTGTTAGATCTTCCAAACATCCTACCAGAAAATAACCTGCATTATTTACTAGAACATCAATCCTCTTTTTTTCGTTTATTATGGTTTCAACTGCTTTTTTAATGGTATTTTCATTATTGACATCAAGTTCTATTACACTGATCTTGAGATTCTCCTTTTTTGCAATATCTAGAATTTTGTCGCCTTTTTTGATATCGCGCATTGTTGCATAGGTATGGTATCCTTCTCGTGCAAGATCAAGTGCGGTCTCAAAACCTATTCCACTTGCGCTACCAGTTACTAATGCAACTTTGTCCATGCCAAGTCTTTGTTGATGATATTAATAATTTGTTCTGATTTGGCATGTCTGAAATTTGATCAAAAGACATCACCGTTGTGAAATTGTGTCTTATTCAAGAACTATTTGACTATGGTTTGAAAAAACTTGATTTCAGTTTACAGTTGTTTTTTACGTAATTATTGTCCAAGTCACACTTATTGTATCTCCAGCAGCAAGTGTTACTGGGGTAATTGTGGTCTCTGCAATTATCAAACTACCAGTTACTGCAGTAGAAGTGCCACTAAATAATGCTAAACCATTAACTGTTAAGGAGCCACCACTTTGATTAGTGAAAACTGGTGTTGTTTCAGAAAACTGACATGTACTTGATCCACCCGTAGTGTCTGTTACAACTGAGCATACTGTAGGTTTGGTTGTTTCTACTGTGAAAACAGAATTGGTACCGTTTATTATTGCACCTGCTGATCTTAATTGGTTTGTAGCAGTACCAAGTGTTATTACTGAACCTCCTGCCTGATATTGACCGCTGGCTCCAAATACTGTATTACATTTTGCATTGACCAAAAATCCTGTAGCGGCACCACCACCACTTGGTGCAGTACAATCTGAGCCTTGTGGTTCATTTGTATTTGTAGTTCCACTGATGAATTCCACCCAATAAGTTGGTGCTGCTACGACAAAAGTTGTTGCAGGTGCAGTGATTTCAGAAAGACATCTGCCTTGTTGCACACAGAAAAATGCTGCACCAGCTCCTGTAACAATATTGTTAACTGTTTGTTGAGATTTCAAATTGCCATTCTTGTCATGTACGTATATTGTCACCAAATCTTTTGCAATTGGTGCATCTGGCGATTTATCTGAAGAGTGAAAT
>DATEZN010000046.1:0-2654 GCA_035255545.1 Nitrosotalea sp.
CCGTAGATGCAGATATTTTATGTTCATCCAATTTTATTATCAGATCTTCTCCATTTACACCAAGAAAAGTAAAATGTGTGTTATTAGGAGTTCGTGTGTCTGGATGTCCATTAAGAGTTGTAGCGGGTATTTCCCGTAATATTCTTGTAGTTAATTTTGCGGTTAGTTTTTTAATATGAACTGAATTTTCATCCATGTTATTTTTTGAGAGTGTACATGCTGTTCCAAATCCTACTATGCTTGCTACATTTTCTGTGCCAGATCGAAGTCCATTTTCTTGACCTCCGCCTAATATCAAAGGAGACATCTTTACACCATTTCTGATGTATAATGCTCCTACTCCTTTTGGACCATTTATCTTATGAGATGATATTGAAAGCAAATCAATTCCAAGTTCTTTGACATCTACAGGAATTTTTCCTATTGCTTGAACTGCATCTGTGTGAAAAATGACATTATTCTCTCTTGCAATCTGAGATATTTTTTCTATGGGCTGTATCGTTCCAACTTCATTATTTGCATACATTATTGTAATTAGACATGTATCATCAGAAATTTCTTTTTTGAGATCTTCTGTATCTATAAAACCCTGTTTATCCACTGGAAGAAAAGATATTGTGTATCCTTCTTTTTCAAGACGCTTACACGGTTCTAGTATTGCATCATGTTCAATGGATGATGTTATGATGTGTTTTCCTTTACTTTGTGATGCTATGCCATAAATTGCTGTATTGTTTGATTCTGTTCCTCCAGAAGTTAGAAGTATCTCACTGCTGTGCGCATTAATGAGTGAAGCAATTTGCTTCCTTGCGTTTTGAATGGCAGTATTTGCAACTCTGCCATGTCTGTGTATGGAAGAAGGATTTCCATATTGTTCTCTAAAATAAGGAATCATTTCTTCTATGACTTTTTCATGAACAGGTGTAGATGCGGCGTTATCTAGATAGATCAATCTGTTATCACATTGAGTTTACCTGGTCTATAGCCGTTAGGGTCAATCAAGATGTTATCAAATCCTAATCCATTCATATATTTCTCCAGTGCCAACATTTTTTTTTCGTCACCTAAAAAGACTATCTCATTTTTATCTACCTCTATGCTTGCTCTATTCCCAAAATCTCTAACTCTTACCTGTTTTACTCCAAAAAGATGTTTTATCATAATCTCACTTTTTTCTATTCTTTCAAGCTTTTCAGCTGTAACGGTATTGCCCCATGGAATGCGTGATGCTAGACAAGAATTGGATGGTTTATCATGAATGGAAATATTGTTCTCTTTTGCAACATCTCTAACATCAGACTTTGTGAATCCGCTTTCTACGAGCGGACTCTGAACACCATTTTTTTTGAGTGCTATTATTCCTGGTCTATATTCTATTAGATCATCTAGATTAGTGCCATCTACAATTAAATTGATTTTTTCTTTTTTTGATAGTGCAACAAGATGTTCTGCTAATTCTGTTCTACAATGAAAGCATCTATTTTTGTCGTTTCTCACAAAATCTGGACTATCTAATTCACTATATTCGATAATTATGTGTCTAATTCCTATTTCCTGACAAATTTTTTTTGCAGAATCCAATTCTTCTTGAGAAAGTGTCTTGTAATCTGCAGTTACCGCAACAGCTTGTTCACCTAGTGCCATTTGAGCAGCATATGCCACTAATGCACTATCTACTCCTCCTGAAAGAGCTACCAAAGCTTTTTCTTTTCCCTGAAACCAAGTTGTTAGATCTCTAATCTGTTTCATCTTATGTTTAACCTCAGTTTGACTTCGCTTGATATCAGATCTGATGTTTCTTTGAATGATAGTGCTAGAGAATCTGAAATTATCTTAACATCATCTGATTCTACCTTAAAATGTTTTATAGTTTCATTATGTTTTACAATTTTACATCTTACAGTAAAATTGCTTCCTTGTATCATGATGGGTACTGAAACAATTATTCTTGGAACAACATAGCGACTAGATGATCTTATTCGCACACCTAAAGTGCCAGTTTCTGAAATCAGTGTGCTAACCAGAGTGTTTGTAATGGATGCATCACATATGATGGAAATTAGATTCGTTGGTCTTCCTTTCTTTGTTATTCCACCTGTTACCGTAACATCCTTTGCACCATTTGCAATTAACTTGTCAATCATGTGTCCTATTGTCTCACCAGATATGTCATCAAGGTTTGTTTCAAGAATTTGTATGGAATCCAATTGAAACTCTTCTGTTGATTCTCCCTGGACGATTTTCAAAACATTGGGAAATCCATCAAAGTTTTTACTTCCTGCACCGTATCCTATTGATTTTATCTTCATTGTTGGATAAAATTCTGAGCATTTATCTGCTAGATTTACAAGCAGACTTGCACCAGTGGGGGTAGTGAGTTCTTCTTTTATTCGTCCTCCGCAAATTGCTATATCAGAACCGCGAAATATCTCTAGTATTGCACTAGCAGGATTAGACACAGTACCATGAGAGAATGTTAAAGTTCCACCACCTATTGCCACTGGGGTTGCAATAATCTCATCTGAAAATAATTTCAAGTCGTCTAATGCAATGGCAGAACCTATGATGTCTATAGCCGTGTCAATACTTGATGCTTCATGAAAGTGTACTGATTCAAGGGGTTCTCCATGTATGTTTGACTCTGCATAAAGTAA
>DATEZN010000047.1:0-7603 GCA_035255545.1 Nitrosotalea sp.
ATTTACCAGAACCATTTCCCCTGATAGAAATTAGTCCTAATCCATATGAGTCAAAATCTATTCCTAATTTGTTTGCTAACGTGGGATATACCGTTTTGTCTGAATGCCCCTCTACGAAAAGAATTGCGTTTGAATACAAAATATCACTAGGTCGTGTACCTAATTCCGACAGCATTCTTTTAAGATCTATGGGTTGTGATGGTCGCTTTACAGAAGTTCCATTTTGATTTTTAGTTGCTATCCACGTATTAGCGAGATCTCCCATATCTACAAAAATAGTTGAATGAGTTACTATGAAGAGTTGTTTTGAATTAGAAATATCTTTAAAAAATTGAAATAATTTTCTAGCTAGTTGTGGATTCAGATGAGTTTCTGGTTCTTCTATGCCAAAAATTCTATTATCTGATGACAATTGATGAGATATTGTTACTATTTCTTGATCGCCACCTCCTACTAGATGTATAGGAATTCTGTTCTCTGTGTTCTTTTCTGTTACCACTACTTGATCAGAAGCAAGACTTACATCAGAAATTTCATTTGATGTACTCCGTACATTTTTCCCAAAATGTTGCCATTTCTTCATTTGTTTCTTTTCAAGACTTCCACCAACAGTTTGAATTTGAGATATAATTTCAACGGGTATGATACTATTCCTTTCTCCCAATAAATCTTGTCCATATTCATTTGTAATCGATTTCATAATTTTGTATTGTGAGCTAATCTGATTAGAGATGTTTACAAATAATTGTAAATTAAGTGAGTTGGGATCGACCGGAGCTGTTTCTTCAGATTTTGGTAGAGTTGGCACTTTTTCATCTTTGAATAACTCTCTCGAATTTAGACTTACAAGTGTGGTAGATATTATAGGAGTACTTTCAGGACCAAAAATTTTTCTTGTTATTTTTAAAGTGTTATGGTCCAAAATAGCATAATTTTGTTGTAAACCAAGAGGTATGATCTTTTTTGCTTCATTTTTTGTTATTGAGAGCGTTAATGAAATTATTATTGGTTGATCAGTATCGCGATCATACCAAAGATAATCGGGTAAAGGACTCAGAAATGTAAATTGGGTTAGGTGTAATTGCCAAAAAAAGAATTGTAATGCTTCAAGAAGATTTGATTTTCCCACACTATTGGGACCTATCAACACTACTAAATTTCCCAGATCCTTCATTTCAATAGATTTTAAACTTCGAAAGTTAGATATTTCAATCTCATTTATTTTCATGTTGATATTCTAAATTTATATCTGAATTTATAAAGTAGCTGTGGAATTCCAATTTCTAACAAAATTTCGTCCTTTTAATCCACCATTCTTCCATCAAAGAAAGTTTTGAAAAAATAGATAACCAGTGAAGAATTTTACTGAATAAGAAATGGCATTTCTATGAAACATAATATTTCTGAACTAAATAACATTACAATATTAACTTCTAAAGCAATATGAACAAAATCACATGTCTAATTCAAATAACTGTCCAATGTTTTTTGTTTACTAAGCAATTTTGGTAAATATTTTGCTAACGTCACTATGACGCTAATTACAATGGTCAAAATAATTCCTGTATGGTATATGGGATTGAATCCTTCATGTTTCATTGCAAGAAAAAATACTGATGAAATGCAAATAACTCCGTATGAAACAATAAAAGGATAAGTAGCTTTTTGTTTATCTTTTTTAGGTTTGTTGAGCGGCAAAAACATACCCCATGCAGATGTAATCAGAGCAATTAGAGCAGTAATGAATATTCCTTGAAATATAATACTTGAAAACATACTATCCAGAAAATTATAGAGTGCCGTTCCCAGAGATGATTCCATGTATATCATACATGCCCCATATTAATAAAATAACAAAAATAAGTTAGATACCTATGAAAATTGCCAAATGTCCACGATGTGGACTAAAAGGATTTCTTACTCTGAGATATACAAAATACAAAGATTTGAGATATCTTTATGTTGGACATTATAATTCAAAGAAAAAATCAAAGCGAAGTTGGTGTTTACTTAGTGATGTGCAAATTAAAAGTCTAAAAATAGAAAAGTTTTGGCAGTATAGGTATTATGAATTAATAACGGAAGCAGTAAACCTGCGCGCAAATACTGATGAAATAGCGATATGGATAAAACCATTAAAAATTGCTAAAAAACTGTTGGATAGGAATGGTTATTCCAAGATTCGTATAGAATTCAAGCTCTTTAAAGATCTTAAAGATGAAGAAACGAGAAAATTATATCGAATACATTATCCATTAGAAAAATTTGACAAAGACAAAAGGTCAACTATCAAACAAAGATATGAACATCTCAAATCAAAATTAATGAAGGATTGAAAAACCCAAAGAGCAAATCAGTGAGTGCAGACCTTACAGGATTTATAATAAACATTTAGAATTATTTCTCATCATCTGGAAAATTACCCCAGAGATATGTTATCTCTTGACCAATCATATGTTTTACAATTTCCCAATCATTATTATCTATTGATTCTTTAATTTGATCTAATCGTGGTCTGACTGCTGGACTTCCTCCCCATCTGTTTATGAGTTCATAGTACATTCCACAGTCTTGCACCTTTCCTGTAAAACGTCGTACTTCTAGTGACAACACAGTCAATATTATCGCTGACATCGTTAGAAGTCCAGATTCTATAAAGTAATATACAATTGAAAATGGTGGTTTTATTCCTACTGCATTTTGAAAATTAGGATTTAGGAAAGCACTAAAAATAACAATTAGAATTATTAAAAAATAAAGTGTACCAGCTATCTTGTCTTTTTCATATTTTATGGCTATAAGCTTTAATGAACGTTGTAGGTTTATTGGATCCATAATGATAGTTTTTTCCAATCGTTTGTCAGTTAGGTGGATCGCAGAATATTTTGAATGAATGAAAGAAAGTTTTTTCCATGATCTGTCAATCGCTTTTTGAATTGGGTGAACTATGACCAAAAATGTTCCCATCAATCCAGCAATTAATCCTACAGCATACAGTCTGTTAATATCTACAGTTCCGGTTGATAAAATGTAAAGTATGTTCACTAATGAATATATGAAAGGTAGATCAGCTAATGTTAAAGTACTTTGACCCGAAGCCATGATGTAAGTTTTTATTCATAAATATCAATATGATCATATCGAATAGAGATGGGAATCAGATTCATAACAGTATCAAAAATCATATTTGATCAAAGGTGGAATGAACTTGGTCCCAGTGATGTAGGTGCAAGAGAACAAGGCGTGATACACAATATGATAATAATGAGAGCAAAATCCCCTAAAGCCATTTTGAAAATTAAAATTATAGATGATGAATACCCAATAGAATTATCTTTTACAGATCGTAGTCAAATTCGAGTAGGTAGTGGCATGATTTCTTATGAAAGCTTAGATTTAGAAAAAGATGGATTTAAGAAATTAGCGTTAGGTGCATTAGATGATGAAATGTGGCAGTGAGTGAAGATTTATCAGCAGAATAAAAAATTAAGAAAAAAGGAGTTTTGTATTTATTACTCCAATAAGCTTTTCCTGTTTTGTGTTTAATTTTCCCTGCAAAATCTTCAAATCTAAACCCCTCTGAGGCTAAAGAAACCAAATGGTTAACTTTAATTCAAAATGCAAACAAACCTAGATTGAATGTTAACTAGTGAATTAAAATCCTCTACAAAATATACTTTATTCCTAGGTCTGTTATTTCTTTTTGTAGGTATTGTGCTATACCTTAGATCTAATGAAGGCATTACTCAGGAAAAAATTGGACTTGTTTTGTTTACTTGTGGTGCACTTTTCGTAGGAGTGGCATATACATTATTTGTAGCGTGGAAACAAAGTAAACAACTCAAAGAAGAAATATCACCCACAACAGATCGGGATGATAAATTAAAACTACAAAGCAAAAAATGGAAAGATATTCTTATTTATGTATTTATTTTTGTTATAATTGTAGAAACCGTAATATTGCTATTACAAAAATCATTTGGTTCCATTTCTTTTGATTATGATTTATTCAAACAAATTCTTTTAGTAATAATACCAATAGCTGGTGGTACAATAAGTGCTTACAAAGTAACCAATTCTTGGCAGATATATCGTGATAAAGTTAGGATGAAGAGTGAAATCTTAGAACTATTTGATCAAACTGTTCCGCAAGCAAATGTCATACTACATCAATTTATGTTAGACATTATAACCTCATATGGAAAAAACATTCCTGCTACTTTTAATCAAGAAACTGCTAAATCTAATATGAAAATAATAATCCCAACAAAATCCGAAGATCAGCCAAAAATAAAATTTAATGAAAAATTTGAGAAATTAAAAAATGAAATACCAAAAACAACTACCTACAACCACAAATTCTTATCTAAATTAAGATTGTATTGTATGAATACAGAATTAGAAAATCGTTGGTATAATCTAGACAAACGATCATCGTATCTCAAAAGTTTAGTTTACAATATTATGGATTCTACTTCAACAGAAGAATTTGTAAAGCATGCAACAGAATATGATTCCAAACGTGATGAATTAGACAAACTACTAAAACAATTTAAAATCGATCTAGCAAATACAAAGATTAGAAATATTCCAGTGTAAAACGAAGAACTAATTTTTAAAAAATCTCTTAAAAAATTAATATTGGTTATAGAAGATAAATTAAAATAAAAAATTAAGGAAGGAGTTTGTAGCTACTCCTAAAGATTACTGCCTGTTTTGTGCTAATTTTCTCTGACAAAAACCTAAAATCCAAGCCCTCGGGGCTGAAATCTTCTAGTCTGAATAATACTATTAACAAATTAACAATAGTTTAATAAAAAATCAAAAAAATGGGGCGGACGCGCTAGAACTGATCTGGTGGGAACCTTTGGGCCCACTATTTGGTTTCTTTCAGTTTGTAACATCTAGCTTTGATTTACTGGTATTCTGATGTGTGGTATTAATCAATAATGAATGAAAGTATGAGAATAAAATTTTTCATTGTGATATACTAATTTTAAAATAAGCAGCAAATTATCTTCATTTGGCCGCAATGAAGAATCAGAGTTATAACTGACACGATGATGTGAAGGCATTTGTCTGAGCTGCCTCTTCTTTTGGAAATAATTTGATAAATTTTATACAAAAAATGTCTGCCTAAAATTTTATAGCGTATATATAAAGCGCGTATTTAAGCACCGAAATGCCTCAAACAAAACCTATTGTAAGCATAGAAAATGTTGTGGCTTCTGCTTCAGTTGATCAACGAATTGATCTTAATGTGATAACTCAAACATTTCCTGACGTTGAGTATCATCCTGATCAATTCCCTGGTTTGGTTTTTCGAATAAAATCACCAAAGACTGCAACATTGATCTTCAGTTCTGGAAAAATGGTTTGTACTGGAGCAAAATCTGAAGAACAATCAATCAAAGCAGTGCGTAGTGTTGTTCAGACATTGCGAAAAGGTGGAATCAAGATAAAAAAAGATGCGGTAATTGTAATTCAGAATATGGTTGCTTCTGCTAATCTTGGTGGAAAGATACACTTGGAACAAGCAGCAAGAAGCCTTCCTAGAAGTATGTATGAACCAGAACAATTTCCAGGTCTAATCCATAGGATGCTTGATCCAAAAACTGTCATACTGTTGTTTGCATCTGGAAAACTTGTTTGTACTGGAGCAAAAAAAGAATCTGATGTTTACAGATCAGTGCATAATTTACACACACTTTTAGAAGAAAAAAAATTAATGATCTACGAAAGCTAAGTAAATCTAACTTGATTTTGATGAATTCATTTGTTTTTTGATTCTATCAAGTGTTTGTTCATCCAAAATATTTTCAGTGTGCAAAATATTGGAAATTGCAAGTATGTCTGTAATCTCGTACAATTTTACTTTTTCAGCCTCTAGATTTTCACGTGCCCCTTCAAGTCTATTGACTGTTACAAATGCTGATTCTACTATTATCTTGGCATCTCTTAGAGCCCTGATGGCATTAAGTAACGAGTGGCCAGTTGTCCCAACATCGTCTACTAGGATTACTCTTGACCCCTCTGGTATTTTTCCTTCTATGAGACTACCTGTACCATAGTCTTTTGGCTTTTGTCTGATGTAAATCAATGGTTTTGCAGTTTCTATGGCCAAAGCGGATGCTATTACAAGTCCTGATGTTGGAACTGATGCAATATAGTCGAAACTGTCTAATCCTATTTTTTCTGATATTAGATTCTGAACCGCTTTTACCATTCCTCTAAATTGATGTGGAAAACTTGGCACTATTCTAAGATCGATATAATATACACTGTCTTTTCCACTTGAAAGCTTAAAGTCTCCAAACTTGATTGCACCACTTTTTTGCAAAAATATTGCAAATTCTTTGACAAAATCCACTGCAAAATTTATCGAACTAGATTTATTTTAACTGTCCCTTCGGTATGGTATGCCTGAAATTTGGCTTAGCTATGGACCTACTGACGTTGTTCTTGATGTTAGAGCAGAGAATTTAGAAAAACAGATAGAATCTGGGGGTGTAAACTTGAGCGACTCGGATATTGCTTCAAAATTAGAATCTCTTGACATGTCAAAACCAACAGAATTTGTTATAATGGAATATTCTAAAACGACGCAAAAAATTATTTCTGTTTTATTAGATATTTGTACAAAGAAATCACTTCCAAAACCAAAATTCTTGGTGGACAAATCAAACTTGAATTTTATAAAAAATATTTTCTCTGATCCTACAATTTCTATATCTGAATTTGATGCATCACAGTTTTCTAATGCTAATTTGATTTTTATTGGAGAAATGGAGTTTGATGGACTATTTGGATATAATACCATGTCCACCAAACTATTGCGAAGATTTGGAAAAGACAATATGCTTGAAGCATATGAAAAAAGAGAAGGAAACCTTCCACTTCCTGGTTATGATTTACAAACGATGCAAGTTGCAAAAAAATTTACTGATGGATTTGAAATATCTTCTATTGAAATTGTAGCAAATCAAACAGGAATAATTGATGTTGCCACAGGTCATCCATCTTCAACCTTCTCATTATCAAAATCTCTGTCTTCTGTAGCAATACATGAGATGGAAAAACATAGAGTGGCAATTGTTAGCACTGGAAAAGAAACCAATAATGAGACACTGAGCAGATCACTTTCCTCTATCTGGAATTGTTCAGGTGCAATAAAAGAAGAGGGATTGATAATACTTCTTGCAGAATGTAAAGCAGGATTAGGTTCTGAGGCAATTCAGCAATATGTTGAGGGACGAATGAATTTGGAGAAACTAAAAAATCCTTCTAAATATGTAGATGGAATGGAAGATTTACTATTCTTGACGGAAATGCGCAAGAAATTTGGAATAGGCATAGTGTCAATTTTGCCGTATCTTTACACAAAAGATAAACTCGAAATGATTCCCTTTAGTGGCGCAAAGGAAACAATAGATTATGTTCTTAAAACATATGGTGACAGGCAGAAGATTACAATTGTTCCTGATGGTTCACACATCTTACTACGGTAGAATATGTGTAAACCACTGATAAATTTCATCAAGAGTTGATATACTTGGCTGTGTGTCTTTTACTGTAACTATTTCTTTTATTGTTGCTTAAAGTT
>DATEZN010000048.1:0-2193 GCA_035255545.1 Nitrosotalea sp.
GATGGCAGCACTTGCAGCTGTGAAAAGAAAACGAATGGCAGCACTTGCAGCTCAGAGAAGAAAGAGTAATGCAAGAAAACTTGCCTTGGCAAAAGCAAAAAAAGCAAAGGCAAGAAAGACAAAACGAAAACCTGCTAAAACTGCAAAACACAAGACTCGTTCAAAAAAAGCATCAAGAAAAAAAGTAACAAAAACTGCTAAAAGAAAAACAACCAGAACTTCTAAACGAAAAGCAACAAAGAAAAAACCTCGACGCAAGTAAGAGTCACACGCTTCATTAATATTGAATTAATTTTTCCGTAACGATGTTGTCTCTTCCTCAACGTATAGTTGTAGAAATTACCGAGATGCCAGTTCTTAAAAATCCCTCTCTCATTTGCGGATTTCCTGGAAGTGGATATGTTGGAAAACTTGCAGTGGATCACATGATTGAAGAATTAAAGGCAATACCGTTTGCAAACATGTTCTCATCATCTTTTCCTCCCCAAGTATTGATTCAACCTGATGGAACAACAGACCTTATGAAAAATACTTTTTACTATTACAAAGGAAGTTCAAGCGATCTTGTTATTTTAAGTGGGGATGCACAGCCTGTAACTCCTGAAAGTGAGTATGAAATGGCTGAGGAAATTGTAAAAATCTGTGATAAACTTGGAATAAAAACAATCTATACCCTTGCTGCCTATATTACAGGGACTTTTTCTAAAACTCCCAAAGTTTATGGTACAAGTACAATTCAAAAAATTGTAGATGACTTTCAAAACTATGGTGTATCAACCATGAACAGTGGGAGCATCACTGGAATGAATGGTCTCATCATTGGTGTGGGAAAAAGAAAAGAAATAACTGGAATTTGTTTGCTTGGGGAAACATCTGGATATGTTATAGATGCCAAGGCATCCCAAATTGTACTTGAAACATTATCAAAGATGTTGAGTCTTAAACTTGACTTGGCAGGTATTACAAAAAAAGCACAGGACACAGAACATCTTGTAAAGACAATAGAAGAACAAATGCGACAAAAATCTGGAGGAGATTCACTTACAATGCCACAACAGAACAAAAAACTAGGATACATTAGTTAGATATGAAAAAACGTGGACCAATAGTTGCAATTGCTGGTGCAATCATGATTGCCATGGCTGCATCCATTGCATATTCTGTAATGCCTAAAATGTCATCTGGCGAGGAAGGGGCAGATTTTTTTCCATCACCGGAAAGCCTGTTTGATAGCGTATCTGATAAAATAGAAATTGATGCAGGAAATGTATACACTTTTTCACATACTGTAAACGCTGCTCAGGTACCTCTGATGTGGGGAGTTCATGTTACAGACTATAATCCAGATGATGCTGTGGGAATATCTATAACGAATATCTTTGGAGACAAGTTTGGCTCGTTTGTAGATAACGATCCAATTTTTATAAAATCGTTTAATGTACCAAAAGCAGATACCTACAACTTTAACATATCAAACAATGGCAAGGAACCAATTACAGTAGTGATGCTATTTACAGAAAATCCTGAACAGTCCAAGGCATTAACTGACCCCAACTCACCATTTGTCAAAAACATACTGCCATTGGCAGAAGCTGGTTTCTTGTTGATTATTGGGGTTATCGTGATAATATCTGGTGTAATACTAAGCGTACTAGATTGGAGAAAGGGAAAGAATCAGTCTAGTGATAGATATATCTAAAATTCTAACACTACTAGTTTTCCAAACTTTCCAACATTGAGTGCATTTTCGCCTCTAAATGTGGAAATGTATCCATTTTCGATTCTTACTTTAGAACCCTGTTTTACCATCTTTATCTGTGCATCCCATAGACTAAGCTTGATCTGTCCGGTTTCATCTTTTAGCATTGCATCTGCAACTTGGGCTTGTCCACCTGTTTTGAGGTTGACAGTTCTTGGGTCGCTGATGCTCTCGATGATTCCTTCAACTGGTTCTAGCTTGTTTTGTGGTCTGCTCAGTTGATCTATGCTTGGCATTTGAGAAAATTTTCCATTCTCAAATAATAAGTGTTTTGATAGATACTTCTGGAAATAAGTCGGGGTTTAGTACATGAAAATTAATCGTGTACAATTTCGGGGTTTGTTCTATCGTTCTCCACCATTCCAAAACCAATTCAACCAAGAACGTTTTTCTTTTTTCTCTCCTCCCAAAATTCCTAATACTAGTATTCCAAC
>DATEZN010000049.1:0-4081 GCA_035255545.1 Nitrosotalea sp.
TCAGACCAAGAATTGATGCAAAGGCTTGTCACCCTCAAAGAAGCAGGAATAATCAGACAGATTAGCGCAATATTTGACACACGAAAACTAGGATACAAGAGTGCGTTAGTTGCAATGGCAATAGACCCAGAAAAACTAGACCACATTGCAAATCAAGTAAACAAACATCCAGGTGTCAGTCACAATTATGAGAGAAATCACGAATACAATCTATGGTTCACATTGGCAGTTCCTCCGGGATCTGATCTAAAGACAGAGATTGACAAATTTTCAAAGTTATCTGGAATTAGAAAAACAAGACTTCTTCCTACAATCAAGTTATTCAAGATTGGAGTAAAGCTTGAGATGGTAGAGGAAAAGAAATCCGACATTAAACCATCAGAAGAGAAAAAGAAAATTACAGATACTAAATTTATTGCAACAGAAGAAGAGAAAAACTACATACGAGAACTGCAAAAAGATCTTGAAGTAATTGAAAGACCATTTTTAAAATCTGCTCAAAAACTTGGAATAACTGAAGAACAACTTCTTGAAAAGATAACAAAATATGAAGAGACAGGAATAATGCGAAGATTTGCAGCGATTTTAAGACATAGAGAAGTGGGCTTTACTGCAAATGGTATGATAGTATGGCAGGTTCCAGAGGAAAGAATTGAAGAAGTTGGTTCAAAGCTTGGATCATTCCCACAGATTAGCCATTGTTACCAAAGACCTGTTTACCAGGACTGGCCATACAGTGTATTCTCAATGGTTCATTGCAAATCAATTCAAGAAGCAGAAGACATGGCAAGAGAGATTCAAAAACAAGTCGAAGTCAGCGATTACAGAATTCTATTTAGCTCAAGAGAATTCAAAAAGACTCGAGTAGAATATTTTGTAGAACATGAATTCAACATTGAAGATCTAATTACTGCATGATTACATAATAAAAATAAATTTCTAGGATAGCTCAATCAGGGATTCTGTAAGAGATGTTAATGTTACCTTGATGGAGCTTACCTTACTTTGATACATGAAGAACTTTTTGCCAGACAAATTTGTATCACCTGAGATACGTACTAGTCCTGACGTGTGAAGCCTTCTGACCCATCTATACACCTGGGTCAATGGAACGCCAGACATTACGCTAATATCCCATGCGGATTTTGGCATGTCAATTGTAGACCGCAGTATATTCATGGCCTGGTCATTTGACATGATTTTTAAAACATTGTCTGCATCTTTGTTTTCAAGAATTCTTCCTTGTTGTAATACTTGCATGGTAGTGTACCAGACTACAAAAATATAACAAGAGTGGTTAGAGTGAAGTCATTTGCAAACACTTGCAATCGTTTGCAATCATTTATTCAACAAATTTGAATGACATCATGCCTGCATTGTATTCAAAATCAATTGTTGTTTCTAAAACTTCACGAAAGATCAATCCAAGTACTGTAGTGTGATAGAGTGACCAGTTTTCTCCAAGGTCATGCTTGATGATAAACGTGTGAGCGTTATCTTTTATATTATGATTTATTTCAATTGATGAAGCACGCATTCGTGCCTCAAACCAAGAGATGAATGAATTCAGATTAAAGTCTCCACGCATGAACAACGCAGTATCTCTGACTACATTTTTTCCAATACGGGTTGCCATGTCAACAACATGATCCTTGGTTAAATTTCCAAAAAGTTCCAAGATAATTGGCTTTGCAATTGGAATCATTCCCACTTTTGCTTCATACATGTCCCACTCGACATATCTTTTGAATATGTGATTGACAAATGTGTTAAGGCTGGTTTCTCTATGTTCTGATTCGGAGCGAAGTTTGTTTAATACATCTTCATCTATTCGAAACGTCATAGTTGATGTCTTTTTTGGATTGACTGTCACTTTACTTTGGTAATCTTTCTTTGAATATAATTCGTTTTATTTTTCTAAAATTGTGGAAATGTGACTTAGGCTGTTTGTACAGAAGCCTTTAGATCATAGGATGGCCATTGGTTGAAAAGTCCAACTATCTCATTTTTGTCATTATCACTTAGATACTTGCCATCAGACATTGCAGAGAACATTTCAATCTCTTCTTCACTTACTACAGTAGGCAGTACAGATGAGACAGATTTTTGCGACAAGATGAACTTGATTGCAAGTTCTGTAATATTCAGGTTGTTTCTTTTTGCAATAGGCATCAATTGATCAACTTTCTTTAGCGCCTCTTGTATCCAATTGCCACTTCGTACAGAGCGATGATCTTTTTCGCTAACTTTGGTGTCTGCATTTACTTTGCCCGTTAATATTCCAGAGGCGTCAGGCACACGAACTAGGATTCCAACGTTATTTTTTTCTGCCTCATCAATCAGTGTATTTCCAGGATTTTGTTCAAGAATATTGTATACAGTCTGTACTGCAGTAGCGTTTGTTACCTTCATTGATTCAAGTCCTTCTTGAGTCCATCCTATTGCAGGACCTAGTGCAATTTGATAGCTTTTGATAATCCCTTCTTTTGTTTTCTTGTCTAGGAATTCAAAAATTTGCTTGTCGCGTATGGTTGGGATCTTTGGATTGTGTAATCCATATACATCAACATAATCGGTTTGTAATCGTTCAAGACTTTGCTTCAAGGCAAAATCAGTAAATTCAGTTGTGAATTTTTGAGGAAGTTCCTTGTGACCAATCTGTTCGTTTGAATAAATGTCATATCCATATTTTGTAGACAAGACAACCTGATTTCTCATGCCAGAGAATACCTCACCAATTAATTTCTCACTCTTTCCCCTTCCGTAAATATCTCCAGTCTCAAAATAATTAATCCCTAGATCAAATGCGCGTTTTAGCATTCTCTTTGCTTCGTCATCTTCTATTTTTTTGCCCCACCAATCAAGTCCTAGAGTCCATGCTCCAAATCCAATTTCGGAAACGTTGATTCCACTCTTTCCTAGCTTTCTATATTTCAATTTACAATACTCCTAAACTCTGATAATTTTTGTTGAAGCTCTGCCTCATTTAGAACAGCTGAACCATCTCCAGTGTTGGCATTTAATTCTATCCAAGATTTACAACCACTGTATTCTGGAAGAACTGGAATCTCAGTAGAAGGAATCTTGTACACCTTGAGAAACATTGCAGTCATTGGTTTTTGTGGCATCCAGTTCATTCGCTCTACTACATAGGAATCACTCCAGATGTGAAATCCGGACAACTCTTCAATTTTTTTCATGGAGGATACGTCATTCTCTGCAAGCACTTCGGCATAAGATGTGATTCTATTTACGCCATCTTTTGGTTTTTGCTCTCTCACATCTGCAAGATATCTGTAAAATTGTGATTTTAGAGAAGAATTGTCTTGGTGTTCATAGGTGGGAAAGAGTATGAATTTTTTATCTTCAACTCTAAAACCAGAAGCAGTCTCAAGTATTCCTCCCTTTCGAAGCAAAACTGTTTGGTCTCCATTTTCAAGTGCGGTTATTACCGTGGCCCACTCTTTTAGTGCCTTCATCCAAGACTCCTAATCAGGGGAACGATATCCTTTTGACACATACAATCATTGGAGTGTCCACTGTAATGTATCCGCTGACTCGAGTTTCTCTCAAGTCCATTATCAAATCCTGGAACTTGTGCAAAGTATCAGTTTCAAATGCAAGCATGAAATCTTCGTCATGAATTCCAAATGAATACGAAGTATTTAGTAAAACTTCAGGATACTTGTGTCCAACTTGGATGTGTTCTCCCATCAGCTCTTTTCGCTTTTCAAGTGGTAACAGATACCATTCACGAGTTTTTATGAAAGGATATACAATAGCATATTTTTTTTGATCTTCGCCTCCAAGCCAACCACGTTGTGCTTTACTATCTGCATACATTGATGGTCTTGTGCTGGATAGATACACATGTGTAGGTACAATATATTTTCCAAAGACTGTAAGGTATAGTTTTGATACTACATCCTGAATTTTTTCAACAGAATCAGATACAAACCAAAATAGAAATTCTGCATCGTCTCGTAGACCCAGAGTGGAATATGTTCTGTACTGTATCTGTGAGTTTTTAAGGATGATTTCTACTTCTTTTGCAGATTCTTCTTTTGCAAAATCTGCCATC
>DATEZN010000050.1:0-3591 GCA_035255545.1 Nitrosotalea sp.
CCCTCAAATACAACCATTACAAATTCCACCATTCCACAAATTCCATCAAACGCTACAACAAAAACTAATGTTACAAATCTTGGTCCTGTCTTTTCAAGCTCAAACGCCACAACTGTGCAATTTCCAACAAACATGTCAGGACTAGTCCGTTACTTTGATTTCAATCCAGATTCAGTTTCTCCTGAAAACATGGCAAAAAATGCTACAATTGTGGATGGTGGTATACTAGGGACTGCCTTACAACTCACGTCTGGTGGGTATGTATCTGAGAGTATTCCTGAAACAGACCGCCTTTCAAATCTGAGCCTGTCTGCATGGGTCAGCCCTGACTATGGTACCGGGGGAGAAACACTCACAATTCTAAACAAAGCCAATTCATTTCTATTTCAAATAGGCAATATTGTATCTGGAGAAGGAACTGCATCATTTTCAGTCTTTGATGGGATAACTTGGCACACTGTGGAATCTAAAGAAAAAATTCCGATAGGCTGGACTCATCTTGCTGCCACGTTTAATGGAAGTGCAATAGATATCTATGTAAATGGAGTTCTTGATGCAAGTCAACCCGTATCAGAAATTGGAATTTCACAATCTGGGCAAATCCAATCAGGTCTTGCAACTCTGAATTCCCAGTCTAATGTACTGATAGGATCTCAATTAGAAAATACACAAACAAGTAATCCGTTTAATGGTTTAATTGATGAAGTTTCAATATATGATGCATATCTTGATAGCATACAAATAAATGATATTTACAAATCAACTGTAGATTCTACAGACTTTACACCCTCTGTTGTTGCACCGCCGATTGTTATTCCTCAAAACATTGGTGCAATTCCAGTTCCACCACCTAGTGCAGAACTAAACTTTAGCTCAACTTCGCAGAATCCGTCAAACACATTTGGTGATGCGTCAATTTCCGCATCTGGTGTAAATGGCACTGCACTTGAGCTCTCAGGTCATGGATACATGTCTCAAAACATGACTTCAACAGATCAAATATCACACTTTACACTTTCTGCATGGGTGAAACCGGATTATCAAAAAGGATCGTCTGAATATACTGTTCTAAGCAAGGACAGATCATTTTTACTTGCAATAAACAATTACATACCGCCAAAAAAAATTGCGGTATTTTCAATCTATGACGGTATACAGTGGCATACTGTTGAATCAACATCACAAATTCCTCAAGACTGGACTCATCTTGCTGCTACATTTAATGGAACATCGATTGCAATCTATGTCAACGGAAAACAAGAATCTAGTATACCTGTAAGCACTATAGGTATATCACTTTCTGGGCATCTTGAGACAACAACAATTGCTAATCTAACATCTCAGGCAGATGTAATCATTGGTGCCCAGGAATCTGTAAGGGCTCCTCAAACTACTGTCCAGAACCTGTTTGGTGGTCAAATTGACGAGGTAAATGTGTATGATTCATTGTTAGATTCCTCACAAATTCAAAATCTATACGATCAGGGTGTACTGTCACTTCAAAAACAAACCCAGTCTAATACTACATCTGTTCTAAACGGCATTGCACCTGTAAATGGCACTACTACCAACCAAACATCTACCACAAGTACCTTTCAAACCGCCGTAACTCATGGAGCAGTCAACGGAACAACAATTCCGAGAACAGTCATCAATGGTACAATTCCTACAAATGGAACTCTGATTACAAATGAGACCAAGACCGTCAACGGAACTGCTGTCAACGGGATTATCAACAGCACTAGTCTTGTAAACGGAACAAGTATTGTTAATGGAACTGCTCTTGTAAACGCAACAAGTATTGTGAACGCAACTGATGTTGTAAATGGAACTGCAATACCCATCACACCATCAGTAACGCCAATAAAAACTGATTATTTGATTACTGAAAAGCCTGGAATTGATTTTGAGTTTATTTCTGATAAAAATCTAAAAAAGGCTGGCAAGGTTACAAAAGAAAATCCTAGTCAACGACAAAACAATAGATGGGTTGGAAATAATTCTACAATTAGTGTAACTGTGTTTGATCCAAGTGGGGAAAAAGTTCCAATAAATACCGTATTTACAAAACTAAGGGAAGGTAAATTCCACATCTCACTTGCATCTGAAAGATCAATTCGTGCTGGTCAGTATATTGTACAGGTAACATTGAATCAAAATGGTAAGTCCTTTGTAACTCAAACCGATTATTCTTGGGGATTGGTTTCACTCAATACTGATAAAAGTATTTTCCAACCAAACGATGTTGCAAACTTTGTAATTGCAGTACTTGACAATCAAGGCCATTCTGTATGCAATGCAAATGTTTTGATGACTGTGACAGATCCGGTTGGGCTTTCAACAATTCTTTCATCAGGAAATGGAGTTACACCTTCTACAGAATGTGGATTGTATAGTGCACAATATACTACTGGACAAGAAGGAAACTATACTGTATACGTTGCTGCCAAAAACCCATCTGGCGTAACCACTTTTAATACTTCATTTCTAGTGCAAAAGAGTTTTCCATTTGATATTGTTCGAACTGCTGCAAGCAAGATAGACCCAGTTAACAATCCAAATTCATTTAACGTAAGACTTGATGTATCCTCATATGTCAACGCTACCTCTGTCAATATTCAAGAGACTGTACCATCCGTATTTCATGTAACAACTGATGGTCTAGTACAAACTGTTGGAAATTCCACCACCATATCATGGAACAAAAGCCTGATTGGAAACGTTACCTCTGTGCAATATTCGTATTCTGTCCCATTGGAATTTCCGCAATTGTATGCATTGGGTCCTGCAACGATAAGTTATGGTACAAACTCTATCTTTACAGAAGCAAGACCGTGGTTTGTTGCAAACGACCCTGCTGTTGCAAAACTCTACCTACATGCAGCCACATCGTCTGATGCTCCGACTATAGGCGAAAAGTCTACTGCATTACCAGTTGGAACATTCAAGGGCAACAGTGGTACTGGATTTGAAGATCTATCCATGTCATCACTGGTTGGAACATCGCAGGCAACCAAGTCTTTGACCAGTCTTGCACAGACTGCTGCACAAGATAACTACATTGCAAGATTTACCTCGCCTCCACTTGCTGCGCAGACTATTGCAGCAGGTACCTGGACGTTTGCAGTACAAACCTTGGAAACTAATGCTGGTGCAAATTCAATGCTACAGGGCTCGCTCTATGTTTGGAGACCATCAACTAGTAGTGTAGTTGGATATGTCTATGACAGTTCCACTGCACTTGGAACAGAATGGGGTACAACTACAAAGGGTGTATTGGTAACTGTATCTGGAAGTTCTGTCACTGCAAAAGATGGAGATGTTCTTGTCTTTGAAGTCTGGAGATCTGCTGCATCCCAGACAGCTGCCACAGCATGGGCCCAAGAATTATTATTTGATGGAACAACTGATGTAACAAACGGTGGCACTGCTGCAAGTGCTGCAAGCTATATTCAAGCTCCTACCAACTTGGTCTTCAAGTTTACAAAACTATACCTGCATGCTGTAACCTCATCTGATGCACCAACCAACGGAGAAAAATCTACTGCATTACCAGTTGGAACATTCAAGGGCAACAGTGGTACTGGATTT
>DATEZN010000051.1:0-13827 GCA_035255545.1 Nitrosotalea sp.
AAAAATGTTGTCTTGTTCTTTTTGACTAGCTGAATTTCTATTAATGGACCAATTCCTGTTTCTTGCATCTCTTTGAACCCATCAAATACAGTTTTTTTGTATTCAGATGTAACAAAATCAAAACAAAGTTTACCGACAATCTCGTTTTTTTCATATCCAAAGTGTTCTAGCATGCGCTTGTTAGCATCAATGATTATTCCATTTTCATCCAGTGTGCACACAAGATCTGGTGTTATTTCGTAAAACGTACGATATCGTTGGTCAAAAATATGTGGTGGAATCATCTTTTCTGCATTAGTAATAACACATTTTTAGTTAATAAGATTTGGTCAAGGAGATTTGAGTAAAGACAAAAAAAGCCATTTGAATTACAGATATCATACCAGTACTGGACAAACATTGTCTTTATTTTTCATTTTTTCGGTATTTCTTGCCCGTGTTTTTGTCAAAATAGATGAATTTACAATTATGGTTAGGACAGTGAAGTATACCAGAACCTGCGTCAAACTCTACTAATACAGCCTCGCAATCAGGGCAATTTAGTGCCAATAGACGAGAGTCCGGGACTAGTGTTTAAAAGATTAACTCATTTTCTCACTAGATGTAAACGAGAGATCATCAGGGTATGATACTGTACAATTTCATAATGAACGAACATGTTCTTTTCAATACATATACCGTATTACATAGTGCAGATTCTCTACTGGCGGTAAATGTTCTTCGGGTTAAACCCCCCTGAACAACCGCTTGAATCTGTTATTTTTTCACAAATCAATAGTTAAAAAAACACATCCCAAGAAAGACTCTTTATTTGTCCATTTTGCATATTGGAAACATTGGATATTTTCCAGTGCTATGAAATACTTGGACTCAAACATGGTGCATCGCTACAAGAAATAAAACAAGCATATCGAGAGATGGCACTACGATATCATCCTGACAAGAATTCGGCAGAAGGCAGCGAAACAAAATTCAGTCAGATTTCAGATGCATATCAAACCCTGCGAGTACAAAACAAAAAAGATGTCAAGACCACACAAAAATTTGATGACATTTATCCAGAAGACGCAGTGTCAGCATACCAACAAGCCCAGTCACTTGTAGCAAAACACCAGTATGAAGAGGCAATTGTATTTTATGACAGGGCATTGAAACGATTGCCCCGATATGCAAATGCCTGGCTCAAAAAAGGTGATGCATTAGATCATTTGAAAAGACATGAAGAGGCACTCTATTGTTATGGCAAAGTATTGCAGATAAATCCAGAATCAGTAGATGCATGGAACTTGCAAGGAGTGTGTTTATCAGATCTTAAAAGATATGAGGAAGCATTGGATTGTTTTGATGAGGCAACCATACTAGACCCAACACATGGACCTGCGTGGAACTTTAAGGGCGTATGCTTTTTCATGCTAGGAAGACCAGAGATGGCACTTGATTGTTTTGAGAGGGCAACAAAATCTCATCCCGAGTTTGTATCTGCATGGCACAACAAGGGCGGAGTACTGATGAAGATGGGAAGAAAAAAAGAAGCCGAGAAATGTTATGAGAAAGAAAAAAATCTAAAGCAATGAAAATACTTGGTAGAAAATTAAAATTTGTATTTCACAAGTATGATTGATGAAAAGATAATCTGTATTCATCTTACAGAATAATCCCAGTATATCCAAATATGTATTGCAACATGAGATATATCACTGGTAAGAATGGTTTCAAGAAAACACCAAATATTTGAAAGACAGTTTCTCGCATTATCGTTTGTTGCAATCATGTTATTTTCATTTGGAATACTATCACATGGAATCTATGCATCTGCAACATATTCAATAACCAAGACCCAGTCAGGCCTTGTTGCATCTGATCCATTGAATAACCAGACAGAAACAATGCAGCAAGTCTTGTCAGATACAAGATATTGGAATTATTACGGAACTGCAGTATCTGAAAAAAATACCACGTATGACATTTACAAGGATTCACAAGGATTACACATTGGAGAACCCGGGCCCAATCCAGCACAATTCGGCGATGGTAGCTATTCAGGATATTATGCAGTTTCACCGGATACAACTGCACTACTAGTTCATGCCACACTAACTGCTACAAACCAGCCAGTACTACACAATGACTTTCAAAACCAGCTAGAAATAATGACTACAAACGGCAAGGTAAACTATCTTGATTGTGCTGCAATAACAAACTCTGATGGTACATACTGGACACTTGTTCACGGTTATGGCAATGCAGTAGAGGCATCCCACTTTGATACACTATGGGTTGATACCAGTCCAAACCAGTCTCTCACAAGAGAATGTACTGTCATCACAAATGGTTCAAACTATTTGAAGCTCTACATGGACGGTGTCATGGTCTATACAAGCAACACACTCTCACTTGCCATGCCTACACCATTTGATTACTATCTACAAACAATGAATTCATACTATAACCAGATGCGACACGGTATCTTCAAGGACTATTATGCAACAACCGATGAGAACATCAAGGTTACAGGTAATCCAGCAAATGCAGCAACCGTATCACTAATCAATTCAACGGGAGGCGTCATGACAAGTTCATCTATAACAGCAGGCTCTGCAACACTTAATGTTGGAATGTATCACTTTCCAATTGCTGCAACAATCCAAGTGACAGACTCTAGTGGGAATACCATTGTATCTAGTCCTGCAAGCATCTATGGAGGAGACGCGTTTACAGTCTCCTCTGGTGGGACTGCAACTGCACCACAACCTCCAACAAACCTTTCTGCTAGTACCATATCTTCATCTCAAATCAACCTGTCCTGGAGTGCACCGTCAAACAATGGTGGTTCTGCAGTCACGGGATACAAAATAGAACGCTCACCTGATGGTTCCACATGGAATACCATCATAGCAAATACGGGTTCTACTTTAACAACATATTCTGATACTGGTTTGACACCAAGTACTGCTTATACATATCGCGTATCGGCAATTAATGCAATTGGCACTAGCTCTCCATCAAATACTGCATCTGCCACAACCAGTGGTACAACAGTAACTGTACCACAACCACCAACTGGCCTTACTGCCACAGCAATCTCATCTTCTGTAATCAACTTGTCGTGGAGTGCACCAAGTAACAATGGAGGCTCTGCAATTACAGGCTACAAGATAGAAAGATCAGCAGATGGTGGTTCCACTTGGAGTACAGATGTAGCAAATACTGATTCTACTTCGACTACATCCTCTGATACAGGATTATCATCAAGTACAACTTACACGTATCGTGTTTCTGCAATCAATTCAGTTGGTACCAGCTCTCCATCAAGTATAGCATCTGCAACAACCAGTGGAACTACAAGCGGCATCACTCTAAACGGCGTCCAATCAACTTCTGGTACAGTGTCAGCATCAAACCAGATAACACTTGACAACGTCAATGCAGGAACAGGTAGTAATCGGCTGCTAATAGTTGGCCTAAGTGCTAACAACAACAATGCAATATCGGTTACATTTGGTGGAATAGCCCTAACAAATGCAGCAGCATCATTTACCAATAACGATGCAGAATTATGGTATCTCAAAAATCCAAGTGGGACTGGAAATGTCGTTGTTACAACATCAGGACCCACTCAAGCAATAGTAGGAGCATACTCATTTTCAGGAGTAAATCAAACCAGCCCCATAGCAAACCATGCTACAAAGCACAATACAGCTGCAAGCAGCCCAAAAATATCTATAACAACAAAGTATCCAAACGACTTGGTCTTGGACTTGGCTTCAATCTATGGGGGTTCTACGCTTGGGTCCCCAACATGTACACAACAGTGGGACATCAACATGGCAGGTTCTATAACAGGCGCATCAAGTTCGGCCATAGTACCAACAGCTAAAGCTGTCACATGTGGTTGGACTGCAAGCAGTAATGACCTTTGGGATGATGCAATAATTGAACTAAAGTCAATAGGATAAAAAAATAGAAGACCTTGGAATGCAGACACCATCTCTACATGGTTTTTGTTGTTCCGCGGTTTCTACTTACAGTATATTATCATGTGGATATATCAGATAGTGTGTTTGATTCAAACATACTTTCATCCATATTGTTATTAATTATTTTATAATAAACAAACACAATCTTTTCTATCTAGATTTACAATTAACACTTGCAGATTCTCTACAAGCGGAAAGTTCTAGGGCCAAAGCCCTCAGAACAACCGCACTTGGATCTGACGCTTTTTTATATTTACAAATCAAGATTCTCCAAGACCTAGAATTTTTAGTCTCTATGGATGCATGGGTCAAGAGATTGTAATTATTTTCGTAGTTGTTGTGGTGAGTGTCTTGTTTTGTCCTTGATATGTAACAGTAATTGTCGCAGTTGTATTACCCATACCAGTTGCATTGTAGACTACTCCACTGCCAGGACCCTGCAGTCTTGCTTGTTGTTTTGATGGAATCTCTTGTTTTAAGATAGCAAAGCATGAGATTCCTCTCTTGGTGTCTACGTTTTTATCAAAAGTCAAAGAGAGTGGAGAAAAACACCCACCGTTAACATAGACAGAATAGGGGTTTGGATTGTACACATTTGCATATATCAGAAAACTGCTTCCAACATGTATCATTTGCGGTTCAGTTGATACATCTGTGATTTCAAGGGGCTGGTCAGTATTTGATACAGCAGGACAGAAGACACAATGTGATGTACCGCTAGGCATCATTATGAAAAAGACTGATGCAATAATTGCAACAGATACTCCAATTCCAATAATGATTGTTAGTGATTTCATTTTTCCAATAGTTTACGAATTGATTTTAATTCCTGTTTTCGTTTTTCATCAAGTTTGGGATAAGACATTTTGAGTTCTTGTAATGTGTCAAGAATGATTTTGGAGATTATCAGATGAGTGTTTTCCTTGTCATCGGCTGGAATTACATACCAAGGTGCGCTTTTAGTACTTGTTGTAGTCAGGCAATCTTCGTATGCTTCCATGTATTGTTTCCAGAATTTTCTCTCTTCAATGTCAGCAGTGCTGAATTTCCAGTTCTTTTTTGGATCGTCAATACGTTTTAGAAAACGCTTGCGTTGTTCATCCTTTGAAATGTGAAGAAAGAACTTTAGAATTATAGTACCATTGCGATGTAGGTGATTTTCCATAGCCATAATGGAATCATATCGTTCTTTCCAAACTGTTTTACTGTTAAATTCAAGTCCCTCACTTTCAAGCATCTCCGGGTGGACACGAACTATTAGTACCTCTTCATAATGAGAGCGGTTGAAAACTCCAATTTTCCCCCTCTCAGGTAGGTTGCGAATCTCACGCCACATGAAATCATGTTCAAGCTCTTCGGCACTAGGATGTTTGAAACTAGAGACTTTGCAGCCTTGAGGGTTTATGCCAGACAATACATGTTTTATGGCACTGTCTTTTCCCGCAGCATCCATGGACTGGAATATCAACAATACAGAGTATTTGTTTGAGGCATAAAGAAGATTTTGTAATGAACTTAGATCTTCGACGTTTTCAGACAACATCTGTTTGTATTCATCTTTTGATTTGTAAATTGGTTTTATTCCAGTAGGCCATTTGTCAAGTTTTACTTTATCTCCAGGCCGTACAAGATAGTCTTTAGAATTTATTTTCAATCAAGTCATATTACATACTTGAACTTTTTATTCGTACTGTTTTAGAGTGATTTTAATCGATTTAGAAAAGTTTTGAGAGATTATTTTTTCTGTTGTTGCATTAGAACATCGTTTATGAATTGTGATATTTTTGTTGCAAATGCAATTGGACTGACTTTTTTGGTACTAGTAACAATGATTACATCTTTTTTGTATGGAAAACTGAACATCATAAAATCATCCTTGTCTGAATGATGATACCTTATCGGTCCATAAAGATCATCAAGTTTTCCACCCATTGAAATGTCAAATGCACACTCCATGTAATGCGTATTGTTCCACTTGTCAAAGCTTGGCTGGACAAATCCACGGTGGACTTCGTTGTGAACCAATCTTCCCTTGGCATCCATTATTGCAACAGAACGTACATTCCTGTCTACGCTCATGATAGACTTGCAAATTTGGTCAAATTTCACAGTCTTTGTAATTGCCATGTGGGGATCCTATCAAAAGGAATACTAAAAACTACCGATCGCTTAAAAGAAGAATTTACTCATGCTTTGCCATTGGCGTCATTTGGACCAAGGTTTGAAGCCTTGTCCAATCCACTTTGTAAAATGGCAATTTGTTCAAGATTTCGAAACATCTCATCGGTTTCTTTCAAGAATACACCTAACTCAAGTATCTGCTCATAACTCATTTTCGTCTGGTCAGGCACATCATGATTATATGGTAATAGTAATTCCACTATAATTTCCCACAGTTTTTCTGCAGGCAATTTTTTCAATTCCTTTTCAAAATATCCATGATGTGATTTCAAAAGTACATCATCCTGTGTGCTGACAAGTTCCAAGACATTATGATCCACACTACGTGTCATACAAGTGTATGATATATTGAGTGTGGAATGTATGATGCACATCTGATTCCGATTTGGTATCAGTTTTGGATAAAAATTCAGATCGATAGAAGTACTTATCCCATCAAAGGTAACATAATGTGAATCTCAGTTCCTTTACCCACCCCTTTAGATTCAGCCCAGATCTTTCCACCATGATTTTCAACCAGTCCTTTTGACACAGATAATCCCAGTCCTGTTCCTCCATATTCCCTAGTTGGAGATGCATCTATTTGGTAGAATTTTACAAAAATCTCTTCAAGTTTACTTGGATCAATTCCAATACCATCATCTTTGATTATGATCCTAGCTTGATTGTTTTCTGTACATAGGCTGATTGAAATTTTACCACTTCCCACAGCACTAAATTTTATAGCATTTACAAGGAGATTGATTAACACTTGTTCGATTCTTACTGGATCACATGAACAGAATACATCATTTTCAAATTTTGTCGTAACAGACATGCCATTTTTTTCCACCGCTTCTTTTATTTTTTCTACGGTTTTGTCTACAATTTCAGTAAGATTGCAAATGCTTTTTGTTAATTTCAATTGTCCAAGTTCAATTTTTTGGGCATCCAGTAGATCAGTTACTAGTTTTAAAATATATCCAGTGCTAGAGTAAACAATACCAAGTTTATCCTTTTGAACATCACTTAATGGACCAAATTTTTCTGTCAGTATCATTTCAATGTATGATTTTATTGGCACTAGCGGAGTTTTTAGTTCATGAGTTATCATGGCAAGAAAATCATTTTTTGCATCATCTAATTTTTTCAACTCGTTGAACTGGTCTTGTATACGGTTCTGACTCTCCTCAAGTTTTGTCCTATATTCATAAATTTTTGTTATATCTCGGATTACGGTATTGCTGCCAATCAATTTGTTATTTTCATCATATAGATTATTTGCGCTAAGTAGACCAGGAAAAACAGTTCCATCTTTGCATTTCAACCAGATTTCTTGATTTCTAACCTGCCCAGTTTTTTTCCACACATCAAATGAATTCTCGATATCTGTTAGATGTTCTTCTGGTGAATGCTCAAAAATACTCTTGCCTATGAGCTCATCTTTTGAATATCCCAATCGTGTAGCATAGGCATTATTGCAGTCAAGGATTATTCCATGCGCATCTATAGTACGATAAAGATCTGGCGAATCCTCATACAAATCCACATATCTTTTTTGATTACTGACGGCAAGTTTCATCAATAATTGAATATTCTCTTTTAATTTTTTTCTTGATTTCTCCAGATCTTCGCTTTTATCATCAAGTGTTTCACAGAGTTCTATCAGTATGACATTTACTTGCTCTAGCTCTCTGAGTCTATGTAATTCATCTACTGGAAATATTTTTTTATTTTGTTCTTCCATAATTATAACTTACAAGCATTTCATTTGGATTCGTTATACTGTAGTTATTGTTCAACATGTTTTCCATTAGAACCGTTTCTTGGTATTGTGAAGAAAATTGTGGTACCTTTTCCAACCTCACTTTCAAGCCAAATTTTTCCTCCTAATGCTTCAACTATGCCTTTACAGATCACCAATCCCAAGCCAGTTCCGCCGTGACTTCGCTTAAGAGACGTATCCACTTGATAGAACTTTTTGAAAAGATTGTCTTGTTTTTCTTTTGGTATTCCATTACCATTATCTTTTACATAAAAAACAACATGATCATTTTTACGTTGTGCATTGATCTCGATCTCTCCATTAAGTTGCGGTACAAAATCAACAGAGTTTTTTATTAAATTAGCAAAGACTTGACTCAACCGATATTGATCGCTTACTATACTAATTTTTTCTTTAGTAGTGTTAGTAAAATGTATTTTTTTTTCGTGCATTAATTTTGAATGAATGTCAATTTGTTCATCCATGAGTTCTTTGACCTCAAATTCATTTTTGTTAAACTTCATTCTTTCCAAATCTATTTTTTGAGCATCCATTATATCGCCAATTAGTCGTTCCAGTTTAGCAGTCTCTATGCTAATTTTTTCAACTGCCTTAATCTGTTCACTGTTTAGAGGTCCCAGAACGCTATCATCTTCCTTGAGCATTTCAGAATACCCACTTATTGTTACCAGTGGGGTTTTTAGCTCATGCGAGATCATAGTAGTGAATTCTTCTTTTGCCCTATCTGTCTCCAATAATTTGACAGACTGGTCCTCCAATTCTTTATTTAGATTTTCAAGTTTGTGCCTAAATAATTTGTCATTTTTAAAAGATCTATAAATGATAAATCCAAAAACTGATGAAATCACTACAATTACAACTAGTATAATTTCGGATGGATATAGAATTTCATTTACTGCACTATATGCATCATCACGTGGCTGAATAGATATGATTGCCCAGTTGTGGTCTTGTACTTGTACACTGCCGTATGCTATCACATACGGAATTCCAGAAATAGTTTCTACTCCAAGTCCATTGTTTCCGCCGAGTGCTTGATCAACTTCTGTCAAGTGCGACGTTGATTCCATTTTTTTAAAATCAGCAGTATAATTGTTTGATGCTATCACATTTTCATGTTGATCAATTATTACAATATGTTCATTTTTTCCAAAATCCATATCTATTAGTTTTTGTTTTATGACGCTGATATCTAAAACTCCGCCCAATATTCCAACAAGGCGCCCAGTACCGTTATTATACATCGGTGATACTATTGCTACAACATTGTGTTTTGTTGTGGCAGACACATAGACTTCGCTTACATATACATCGTGATTTTCAAGAGCTCCCTTGTACCAATCTCGGTATGCAAAATTTAGTTGTGAGTTTATGGTCTGAATTTTATACGGTTCGATAAAATATAGATCTCCATTTGGCATTGCATAAAAAATATACTCAAAGTTTTGATATACACCGATTATATTTCTTGCAAGTTCTCTTTTTGGCGCATCAGTATCAGCAGGTATTCCTTTTAGTTCATATGAAATAGAACTTGAATACGGCGTACTTTGCATTACTTCATTTTCACTGCCTAGTTTGATTGCATTAATTGCATTACTTAATCGCAGTTCAAGTCTATCTGCCAACAGATTGATCTTGTTTTGCTTTTCATTGTTTAATTCCAGTATAGAGTGTGACAGGTATTGTTGGAGGACTAGCGCCAATGCTAGAGTTATCAGAATGGTTGATGAAATTATTATGATTGGAATGGTAGATGGCCTATTCAACCACTACACACCAAAATTAATTTGTGATTTATCATCATCTAGTACACACTACCTTGCTGTTCTTGTCACCATCATACAATCCATTTAATGCATCAATGTCACAGCCAGAGATATACGGATAGTCTGGAAGCATTGGGTGCATTAGATCATCAGGTGCCGTAGAATGACCAAGTCCCAGAGCATGACCGAATTCATGCCTCATCACAGCCTCAAGTCTGTCGGGATCAAGCGTGTTTGCCTTGAAGATAGTTATCTTGGACTTTAGTATTTGATTACCATCTATAATGGATTTAGTATATCCAGAATATCCATCAGGATTTACATCACTTGTTAAAATTATTTCAATATCACCCACTGCATCAGGTGATCCATTGATGTCAAATTTTTGTGGTATGTAGAGAGTAGTAGACTTTGTGGAGGCTTGTTCAGTAGCTCCTTCCCATCCCACATAATATGTAGAAGAAGTTCCTTGTGGACCAGTACCTGTTTGAGAATCATCTATTCGTACAATTTTGGTAGACATGATTGCATCTGTCAGAGCATTTATCAGATCTTGTGAAACTTTGGCCTCATTAACTACATGAACATGAATTACTCGCCCATTTTCAATATTCCATGATACCCAGGTATCCACAGTTTCGCCTTGTAGGTTTTGAAGTACATAGTTTGAGTTGTAACCTGACATGTCACGAGCTGCTACTTTGATGATGGCTTGATTTTCATAATAAGAATATCCTACAAATCCTATTGAGACTACAATTGCAATAAGTGAAATGGAAACATAGTATTTTTTATGAATTTTATTTTCGCTCTTTGTACCATCGTGTACCATTTCTTGAAGAATAATCTTTTCTTGTTCTAATTCTTTTGATTTTTGTGATACGCCAACTAGTTTTTCTTCTAGATCCTGTTTTGATTTTCCCAATTCATCCACTTTAGAGGACATAGAATCATTGACTTCCTTTAAAATTATTTTTTCTTGTTCTAATTCTTTTATCTTGTCACTCTTAAACTTCCCATCAGTAGGCTTGACATCTTTGTCTGAACTAATTGTTACTCAGGCTCCTATAGTTTTCAATAGGACTTCTAATTTGACAGGTTTTTTGAGACAAGAATGTGCCCCTTTTTTTATAAGCTTTTGAATTTCATCATCAGTAATAGATGAGGCAGTAAACAAGATTATCTTGTGTTTGCTTATGTTTCCATTTTTGTGCAAGTGCTCTATCACATCCACCCCGGTAAACTCTGGCATTGCAAGATCGAGTAATATGACATTGAATCTTTCTTGCTCAATCAGGGTCAAACCATTCCTGCCGTCATTTGCAACAGTACATTCGTGCCCCTTGCCTGTGAGATATTTAGCCATCATTTCAGTGATGGATTCGTTATCGTCTATTAGTAAAATCTTCATCATAATATCACATTTTAGACACCTCATTCGATATAAAATTATTGGTAGTTTCCGGAAATCAGAATATGAAATTCAGATATAAACAAACCAATATTTATTTAATATTTCATTATTTAACTAAATTTAAAAAATATTATAACTAAATTATTCACTTTCATAATTTTCCATTCTATTCACAGATAAGCCATAGCTTTACCCCTAAAAGGTAATTATACATGAAAATAATCTCCATTCTTCCATCATTTCACACTAGAAAATGAACATCTAAAAATTACCGGACAAATTCAAAACTTTGTCAAACACCAGTTCCATCTCCCACAGTAGAGAGATAAAACTGGTACACTTAGAAAATATCTTTCTTGTTTACTTTTCTAATAGATGTCTTGAAACGGTCTCTCTTGCCATGCTGGGCCAAATTTCTAGATACTTTGTTACCTAGAGCGTCAAAAATCTTTGAGAGATCCCATCCCATTTCTGCATAGTTGAAGGTTCGATACGGACTGAATATCCTGACTGTGACTTCATAGTGCGGTTTGTTTTTTATTTTATCATGTACAGTCTTGATTGATGCCTTGGCCTGCTCTACATCAGGAAATACTTTGATCAGATTTCTAATTATTTTATTAAATTTGGTCTTGACAATCTCAGCACTAGCATAATCTTCTGGAAGACCAACAATGAAAAGTGGCACTTCACTTGCTATTTTTGATTCAAGTATATCGACAATATCCTTGTAAGTAATTATTCCATGCACGTGATCCCATAAAGTGAGCAAGCAACACGATGTATCATTTTTCAGCATTGCATCTATTACCATGTCAAGTGATGCGTGTGTGTCAAGATTTGGAATACGCGAGCTGCCCATATTTCCAATCGCAGACTGATATTCTTTGTGTAAATCCAGTCCTCGCAATCCGCTCGCCGGCCTCTCATTGGGTTTTATCACTTGTAACAAATGCATTGAAGTCAAAACATGTGACACCTTGTTGGCTTGAATTACTGGAAGATGGTCTATCTTTTTTGTAATCATGATTTTTCTTGCAGTTGCAAGAGAATCGCTACTTTGTACTGTAATAGGATCTGTTGTGAGAATATGATTTGCAGGTATCCATTTCAAGTTCTGTTTTTGTAACAATTCGACAATGTCTTTTATATTAACTACGCCAACTATTTTATCACCTTCAACAACTGGGACAGAACGCATCCTATAATGAGACAGGATAGCAGCCGCTTTTTCGACGGTATCATTTTTAGTAAGGGCTTGAACTTTTCGTAAAACAGAGTGGACTCTCATATTTTCAACATCCTTAGTTCCCAAAAGTTCTCTTGTGCTCACAGTAAGCACATCTTTGCCGTTGATGCAAAATACATCATACGAGTTGGAATTTGTCAAAGATGCAATTGTTTTGGATACAGTATAAGAAACATCAATGATGGTTGCTTTTTGTAATATCTTGTCTACCTTGAGATCCCTAACTGGTTTCAAATGTTCGTAAATAATTTGCGGTGAAATCATTTTGTTTTTGTTCTGTTTTCAAGTACAGTCCGAAGTATAAAAAGAGACTAGCGATTTTTGTTTATAGCAATCAAATCTCCAAAGACTATTGGTGTATCAAAATTCATCAGATCAGTTATGCGATCTTCTCGTGCCTGTACCGGTTCTTGATGAACCTAGCGTGATATTTCCCATAGGCCTCTTCATACTTCATCAGATTGTCATAGATTGGTTTTGGCACTCCAAAGTATCGATAAGTTCCGCCATGAACAAAATCTATTTCCAGTATTTGTTCTGACTCGTCATACCCAATAATTCGTATACTGCTAGATTTTACTCGTGTTTTCTCCATTTGGTATCACAGTGTAAAGCGGTATCTCAAATCTATCTATTTCTATCCCAGCGACAGTCACAGTTATTTTTTCAATCTCCACATTTACAATTATATCATAGTACAGATTGAAAAAATATTTTTCTACGGCAGCGACACCAAAAGTTGTTTATTTGTAGGAACATACTTGATGCTCAGATGTGCAGATGCCTCTAGAACTTTTTGCTCCACACCATATTTTTCCAATAAAATTTTCCAGTCTCCAGTAATGGGCTGCAATGAAGTAATTGAGAATCTTTCAAGTGTACTATTTCCACCGGAATAGTATACAACATAGTTTGTCCCATCAAGTGAAATATTAGAATATCTTCCACTTGGACCCATGGTAGACTCGCTGACAAGACACGTTGATGATTCTCCAATCACACATGTGCCATCAGGTGAGACAACATGGAATTTGGTTGAATCGTACAGTTGGAATGAGGAATAAAGAGACCTTGGAGTAGCAACAACATTTCCTTGTTTATCAACAAGTGATTCTATAGGCCCCATGTTTTCAAGTGAGACTATTTTTTTGGTTGTGTATGCGTTGACTGTGGCATTATCTGATGCAATGGTATGACCATAAAATTCAGCAATTGCTTGAACAGAATGTACTGTGGTATCATTTGTCCTTGTAACATTCCAGTCAAGATCCATTACAGATATTCCCTTGTCAAATACATGGTCGACAAACTGTGATACTTGATTACCATCAACAATTAGAGATACAGTTCCATACAGTGCACCTGTGGAATTGTTTGTAAAGTACACCTGCAAGCTCTGTATCAAACCGGCTGGCACGTTTTGAGGTATTACAAACCCTATGGTTCCATTCACAGGATATGTCGGAGTCACT
>DATEZN010000052.1:0-2114 GCA_035255545.1 Nitrosotalea sp.
ACTAGGGTTTAGCTTTTATTCACTGCCAAAAAAGAAAACAGGACTCTTACTAGGCAATGGGGGTGTTTTGACCCTTGGCTGCTATTAGTACGCTCAAGTGTTACACCCCCCCTTAAATTGGTCATTTTTGGAAAAATCACATTATGCCTGATTGTTTGAAAATACTAGGGGGTTTACCTTTCAAGCACAAGTCTGAAAAAATTGGTATTTTAAAAAATGGTCATTTTATGCCATTTTTTGAGCCGAAATATCATGTTGATCTGACAACTTTGATGTCAAATAGGGGGGTAAAAATAACCCAAAAACGTCTTAAAAGTTGAAAACGGATGGTTCTTTGTTTAAAATGCTTTGAAGAAAAACATGGTCAATGTATGGGTAAGGCAAACATGTTTGACTGTGAATGTACTGTCTGCATGGCAGATTCTAAAACCGCACAATAATGTTCTAGTATAAAGAACAAACTTGATTTTGAATACGTGGGCATAATTTTGTTTTGTACAGTTTTTAGATGGAACACTTTCAAATCAATAAGTTCAGGTTGTAATTTTCAAATTGTTCTTGTATTGGGAATTTTAGTTTTTGAATTTTGTACTGGTAAAGTAAATTATCGTGAGAGAGGCACAAAAACCCTCACGATTCTAGGCCTGGTCAGTTATGGGTAGCCATTTAGTGGATTGGCATGATGATATCTTAAGTCTCAAGTAGAACTTTGTGGATATTTTAGCTCGATTTCTTTCAAGTTGTACTTGGTGGTATACTAGACATGAACCGTGTGATCATGTCTATAGTTACATGATTGACACTGGAAGATCTGGTGCAAGTCTCCGTTGATGTCTTTTTCTATATTTGAAATTAACTTGTCCATGGGGAGCCCATTTCTTGGACAGTCTTGACTAGGACACGGCATGTCGTAATCTAGAATATGATCAAGACAAAAGTATCCAATTTTTGAAGAATAGGTACCTTCCTTGTAACACTTGAGTTTTTCACATCTTCTTTCTTTGTGCAAAAAGCCCTTTGGAATCCTGTTTGCAAGTATGTCTTTTTCGTCCATGTTACAAATTTGTAATAACCATAATTTAAGAATCATTAACCTGATTGTTCTGCATGGCGTCTAGCGAAGTTTTAAACAAAAAGAAGAGATGTTTTTACCTTTACACTAATTAGGAAGGATGTTTCAAAATTCGAGTATGGAAAGATTTGAAATTAATCTTACTGTAAACAAAAAACCAACAAATGTACAAATGCTAAAGTTACAAGAGCACTTTGCAGAAATGCCTATTGAAGAAATTCTATCAGGCCTAAACTTTGCAAACAGTAGATGGACTGCAAAAGATGCCGGGGTTCTCAAAGTGGGCAGAAAGAGCATAATAAACAAAGAAATCCACTCTGTGACCTCCGAGCAAGCCCAATGGAGGTTGAAAAACTGGAAGATGATGATTTCAAACTATCGAAAATTAGGATATAGCTATCCAACAATATCTAGAATCAAGAAAAATTTTATAGAACTGGGTAAAAAGCGCTCTAGATAGGCTCTGGCGCTTTTGTGGTGGAACCAAGTGTTGGAGGCAGTTCTGGAAGGCTCTGTCTGACGTGTCCTTCTAGTATTGCATTTGCCTCTTCCAATATCTGGTTTGTTTCCGAGTTTGATGTGTCTGTGACAAATGAATTGTCGCCATTTACAGAGGATCCTGACATTATCTCGCCTAGTATGCTTGACAAGTCTGCCATGGATGAATCTGCTGCTGGCATCAATCCACTCAAGCCTGTTCCTAATCCCTTTATTATTGACATGCAAGGACTGAGTGTCACTACAACATCTCCAAGTTCTGATATTGTGTTTAGTCTTAGTTGAATCTGCTCCATGGCTAATTTTGCACCTGTGACCATTTTATTCATCTTTCTAATCTCGTATAATTCAGTAGAATAAGCATTAGAGTATGCTTTGTTGTGTGATCTTACTGCCTCAACTACTTTTTTGAAGATAAAATCATCTTTTTCTTTTAGTTTTTTTGAAATGGAATCAAGTTTTATAATTTGTAATTGTAATTTCTTTTGAGCCTCATCAATCTTTGGCTTTAGTGGGGCATCTGGCTTTACCTTGTCTATTACTC
>DATEZN010000053.1:0-2867 GCA_035255545.1 Nitrosotalea sp.
ACTTGTGTCTAAACTTTAGAAATAATTCAATATTGTCATGTTGAAATATTGCTAAAAATTGATTCCGTGAATTAGGTGTTGAATGGAATTCGAAATAGAAGATTATGGATGTTAATCTCATCGGACGTGCTAGAGTCCACAAATACATTCTACCGGTATGATACTAATCACTTTTGCTCAAGCGACTTGATATCAATTACAAATCTATACCGAACATCGCTTGCAAGTATTCTCTTGTAGGCCTCGTTTACCTTTTGAATTGGAATCAATTCAATCTCACTTGCAATGTTATTCTTTGCACAAAAGTCTAGCATCTCTTGTGTCTCCTTTATTCCTCCAATAAGAGAGCCAGCAAGGCTACGTCTACCTGCAACTAGCGGAAATGCACCAACTGATGTCTGCTTCTCAGGAATGCCAACTACCACCATGGAACCATCTAGTGCTAAAAGCTCAAGATATGCATTCCAGTCAAGATCAGCTGAAACTGTATTTATTATCAAGTCAAAATGCCCTTTTAATTTCTCAAACGTTTCAGGGTCAGATGTTGCGTAAAAATGATCTGCACCAAGTTTTTTTGCATCCTCTTGTTTTCTCAATGACTGGCTAAGAACTGTAACATCAGCACCCAATGCATGTGCAATTTTTACTCCCATGTGACCAATGCCGCCTAGTCCAATTACTGCAACTTTTTTTCCAGGACCTGCCTTCCAGTGCATCAAAGGAGAATAAAGAGTGATACCTGCACACAAGAGCGGAGCAGCTCTATCAAGTGGTAAAGAATCTGGAATACGCAATACATAATTTTCATCAACAACTATGCTAGTAGAGTATCCCCCAAAAGTTACAGTACCGTCTTTTTCAGTTCCATTATACGTTGTAACCATTCCATCTGTGCAATACTGTTCCAAGTTTTTCTTGCAAGCATCACACTTGCGACATGAATTTACAAAACATCCAACACCGACCTTGTCACCTATCTTGTATCTGCTTACCTTAGGTCCAATCTTGGATACAATTCCTGTTATCTCATGTCCTGGAACCATTGGAAATATCGAACCGCCCCACTCATCAGCTACTTGGTGAATGTCTGTGTGACATATTCCACAATATTGTATATTTACAACAACATCATTGTCTCCAGGTTCGCGTCGCTCAAACGAGTATGGTAATAACGTTGCCTTGGCATTTTGTGCTGCATATCCATTAACTTTCATTTTCTAGTGCTACAATTATTGTCCTGATTCTATTTAATTATTGGCAGATGCAAAACCACTAGCTAGTTTTCACACTAGATTCAACTCATGCCAAAAAGATGAGAAAAGAATTGTACCAAGCCATCAAAGATTGCATTACTTGTCTGTAGAATCTCAGGGTCTGAAATTACATATACTATACCAGGACTGTCGTTTCCTGCATACACAAGACCTGTGGAAGGATTTACAGCAATGCCGTATACGTGCGTTCCAGCAGGTATGGTTCCAGATATGGTGTCAGTTTTACCGTCAATTACAGAGACAGTACCACCACCCGAATCTGCAACGTAAATCCTGTCTAATCCCGGGTCTATCGTTATCCCATCTGGATTTGCCCCTACAGCAATGGTGTGTGTTACGATACCTGTATTTCCATCAATTGTAAAGACTTCGGATGTCTTGGAACTTGTTACATAGATTGTATCTTCTGCTGGATACACTGCAACTCCAGTTGTATCAGCACCAACTGGAATGGTCTTGATTACAGTATCTGTCTTCTCATCGATAACTGAAACAGTTCCTGCTCCAGAGTTTGTGACATAGGCCATCTCACTTGCAGGATTTACAGCAACTGCAGTAGGGCGTGCACCTACTGGAACCGTAGATGTCACAGTATTTGTTTTACCGTCTATGACAGAGACTGTTCCAGAATTTGTATTTGCAACATAGACCTTGTTTGCAATTTCGTCTATACCAATACCATTTGGTTGATTTCCAACTGTAATTGTTCCAGATACCGTATCAGTATTTCCATCAATTACAGATACTGTGGGTGAGCTAAACTTTGACACGTAAACTGTACTAGTTATTTTGTTTACTCCAACACCTGTGGGATTGTCACCCACGATTACATTTTTTATTACAGTATTTGTCTTACCATCAATTACAGAGACTGAATCGTTTCCCGAGTTTGTGACATAGATCTTGTCTGTAGTTGGATTTACAGATACAGCCCAGGGGTTTGCACCTACCTTTACTTGAGATACATTAAATGAAAATGCAGGCAAGACAACGATTGATACAATAAAAATTATCAAAATACATGATACCTTGTTTTGCATTTATTTATTTTAAAAAAATACGATATAAAACAGATTGGAATCGACATCCCGGGATTAAAGAATGCCATCAGATGAAATTCTTGTCATACAATGGCTTGAACGTTTCATCCCGTAGATCTTATCTACACCAATACATCAAAACATCCTACGATAGAAATAGACAAGGATGAAAATGGCATCAGCCAAGTCAAGGCATTTGTGACTGATTTTACAGGTGCCATGGGATACTGTGAGTTCCAGATACCGTTTTTCATTGAAGGTGTTCGTGCAGAGACTGTTCAAATGGTACTTGGTACAGAACATCACGAACAAGCAGAAAGAATAGAGAAAGAAACCACGGTCCAAGTCCCACTAACAAAAACCAGGCTGGAAGACAAGAAAACTGATCTTAATTTCATGCGAGAAGACATCCAGACATTATTTACAAGACAGTTTGATTTCAGGGAAGGAAAAGCAAAATTGGTACTATTTGGAAGAGCAGACAAGGTAATTCGTCAAAATCAAACTTTGATAGTCTCTGACGATAAACATGCAACAAACCCAAGACGGTATG
>DATEZN010000054.1:0-6055 GCA_035255545.1 Nitrosotalea sp.
CAAGAAATACAAATTCCCCATAGTGATAAAGACAAGAGAAGGACATGGTTCTCTGCATTTTTATCTCGTACACAATAACAAAGAACTCGATAATGCAGCAAATGCCATCCGAAATGCAGGATGGAGACCATTATTGCAAGAATATCTTCAAGGTGATGATACAGAATTTACAACAGGTGTCACAGTAAGCCAAGATGGAAAAGTAATGTCTTCAATTTCAATTAATAAATTTCTAAAAAGTGGACAGACCTACAAAGCATTCATAGATAATTACAAAGTCGTTCGTCAATCAGCAGAACAAGCAGCACTAAAGATAGGAGCTAGAGGTGCCATAAACATTCAAGCAAAAATTGCCAAAGGAAAACCAAAAATATTTGAAATCAATGCAAGATTTTCTGCAACATCTCCTCTCAGAGCAGTTGCTGGAATAAACGAACCAGACATTGTATTTCGTAACATGGTATTAGATGAACACATCAATATGAAAGAATACAAAAAATTAGTATGTCTGAGATATTGGAATGAAGTGTACATTCCATATTCGACATATAAAAAAGTTGAACATGATAAAAAAGTACAACGATCAGATGCGTTTATTCAAGATTATTTTTAGATTTAAAAATTTATGGTATCAAATCAGTCTTGCAAATATTATACTATCTGCATTCTTCATTACTTTGTGTGCATAAATTGTAGATATCATAGATGCAAATATTGATGCTCCAAGATATGCAAGAACCAAATTTTCAAATCCAGATGGTACCAGTAACAATCCACCAACTATAACTATAGATGCAGATATGATTACAATGATTGCAAGTGATTTGATTTTATTCGTATACATTAAAAATAAACTGTTGGCAGTAAATATAGACAAGAAAACATTTGCAATAGAGGCAATTCGAAGTACATGAATACTAGTTTGAGACAATCCCACATTTGAAATCAAGTATGGTGTTGTAAGATTAAGTATGCATGCAGTTGTAATAGATGCAAGTATAGTAATCAGAAATATTTTTCTATATGTTTTTTTGATAAACTTGTTTATCTCACCCACTTGTGAAACCTTGATCTTTATACCAACGTTATTCATATGCATGTGAATTGGCTCCATCATGACATATTGGATTATAGAGGCAGGTAACAACACAACCAAGGCCATGTCTGCCCCAGCATGATATACAGAATTAAAGGCCATAGGTAGCCCAAAGCCATCCCTGAGCACGACTGGATTATAGATCCAGGACAATACCCTGTCTGCAAACATGGTAACAAGATAAAATGTACCATAAAGCGAGTATGATGTTACTTCCCAAAGCTGAACACTAAATCTTGATTTTATGGTTTTGTCTGTCTTGCTGATAGGATTGTAAAAGTGAGGCATGTCATCAGTTACTGATATTGAATTTATTTTAAGAAATTTGTAGTGCTGATAAATTGAAAATATAGACAATACAATAAAGGCAGTCACTAGTCCAACAAAATATCTCGTAACATTATCAAAAATTATTGAATTTGCAAAATAATATACAGACAGTAAAGATGCAAATGCAGCAGAATAGGCAGTAATCAAATAACCTAATTTTTTGAGTGCATAGATTATCATATAGCTTGCACGATGCAGTGATACTGTAACGGTACTAATTGCCATGATAGCTACAAGATTTGCAGGAATTTGCATCACGTATCCAATTGCAAAGAGTCCAAATACAGTTGCAGTCAAAACTGCACCCACAAGACCATAACTACGCTTTTGTAATCGTTTTATTTCCCCCATGTTGGTTTGTGCATTATAAAACAGAAACAACCTATTGAAAACTTGAAGAGTTCCCTCTGTTATTACAAGCCCAAGAAAAACTCCACTTACAAAAGCGGTTGTGATTTGTATTGGAAGTCCCCATGCCATCCACAATGACACACCTGTGATGAATAACAGTGCAAGAGACCCAAGCCATGGAAAGATCATCCCTATTCCTTCTACAAGTCTTTTTTGTACACTAGGAATCTTCATTGTAAAAGATTCTATAAACATCTCTTTGCTTTTTCCTCTTGTTTCATACATGTCAAGAAAATCATAGATGTGGTTTGCAAGTGCATGAAAGTCTGCGAATCCATATTGCATCAAAGTTTCTTTCCTATAACCAAGACACTCTAGTAACACTACAATGTCTGCAGTATTGTTTACATTGGGTTGTACTTCAATAATAGAACGTGCAACTTTTTGTGCAAACATTCGCGATTCTCTTGATGTGTTTTGTTGTGTTTCTGCAAGCAATTTTTTCACCTAAAGTCTCACGTAACAATTTCAGTTACTAGTTTTGATTGGATATGTCTAACAACATCTGTAAGGCCTTCAGAGATGGTAATTTTTGGTGCAAATCCAAGAGTGTTGACTATTTTATTAGATTCAGCTAGACCAAACTTGACATCACCTAGTCTTGGAGGCCCAAATTTATGAGGAATATGTGTAGTATTTGTGACAGATTTTAGAGTCATCAATAATTCCAAGATACTAGTAGATTTACCAGTTGCAACATTGAACATCTTTCCTGCCGCATTTGGCGATTCCATGCTTAGCATGTTTGCCTGTACAATATCTTTGACATTGATAAAATCACGTGTCTGTAAACCATCCCCATAGATAGTCGGTTCTTGTTTGTTCATCAATTGATTTATGAATATTGTAATAACACCGCTGTAATCGTTTAGTTTTTGTCGCGCCCCAAACACATTGAAGTATCTTAATGCTACAGTCTCTAACCCATATGTTTGATAATATGCACTAAGATAATCCTCAACTGCAAGTTTTGTTGCGCCATATGGAGAATATGGCCTGCAGATCTGCTCTTCAGATGCTCTTCCCTTTATGACACCATATACCGCAGCAGATGATGCAAAAACTAGTCTACGTATCTTTTTTGCTACACAGAAATTCATTATTTCAAGAGACATGTTCACATTGACATCGTGAACTACCATTGGTTCTGAGATTGACCTGGTTATGCTTGCAATAGCTGCCTCATGAAATACAACATCAATACCAGAAACATCATCCAATAGGGTTGCAATGTTTTTTGCATCACCTATTATCACATGCAATAAACTATTACCATCATGTTGACGCAAGTTGTCAAGTGAGCCAGTACTAAGATTATCTATTACAAACGTTTCAATTTTTCTTTTAAGTAATTCATCAACAATGTGACTTCCAATAAATCCGGCTCCACCAGTGACTATTACTTTTTGAGTCATTGAACAAGCGCCTCCTCAAGTTTTTTCTCGTCATTTTTTACACAAGATCCAGTAAGATTTTCATATTCTTTTTTAAAGTTAGCTACGCATTTTTCCAAGGTAAATTCAGCATGAACTTTTTTTATGGCAGCTTCTTCGAAATGGCGTCGAAGGTCATCATCTTTTAACAACTTAACCATACCTTGTGCAAGATCGTGCGGTCTTCTACTTCGTACAAGTAATCCACACCCATCCAATGCCTCTCTTACACCTCCAACATCAGATGCAATGACAGCTTTGCCACAAGCCATTGCTTCAATGATAGTAAATGGAAATCCTTCTGTAATGCTACTAATTGCAATAATGTCTGCTTCGTTGTATACTCTTTCAGGCTCTTTTGTACCGCCCATGAATTTTACATTGTCTTCAAGTTGTAGATCTTTTACCGTTTTGATACATCGTAATGAATAGTCAAGATCACTTGAAGTGCCATAAATCAAACATTGTATATCAGGAATCTGCATCTTTGCATACCCTATGGCCTGAATCAGGCACACAATATCCTTGAAAACATCTACTCTTGCCACAGTAACAACCGTAGGCCTGTTATTTTCTCTCTTGACTTGCATTGGCTTGAATCGCGATGTATTCACCCCATTGTAGATGACCTTTATTTTGGAAGGATCAGCTCCTAGGCTTTTTTCCCAGTTTTTATTTGCCTCGCAAACAGGAGTGATTACATCAGCAATTGAATATATCGCACGCACAATATTATGTGAGAAAACCTTCCAGAAAATTTTGGAAGGCTCGTCAAACAAATATGCGTTGTAATACAATAACAATTCCCGAAATGCCACACCATGCTCTGTAATTATTACAGGACAATTGCTTTCCTTCTTTGCATATACTGCAACTAGTGATGGAAGCCATGCAAGTGAACAATGTATAACATCCACTTTTGGCACCTGGATTGAAAAAAGCTGTATGTTTCTTTGTATCAATTGAAAAGCTGTCAGGGCTTCCTTGAATGTCATGTTGCTATAGATGGGTTCTCTGTTAAGACATTCAATGAAAATATCCCACGTTAATGGATGCTCTAGACATTTTTTTGCATCATACTTGACAAGTAAGTCATGCAGTTTGATGACAGAATCTGTTAGAACGCTAGTATTGCAACGATCAGATAACACTGACCTAATAAATTCATCATACAGAGGGATGAATTTTTCTTTTATTACTTTTTGTGTAGTTTTGAGAATTCTTGTTTGTAAAAGATCATCTCGTTTACAAAATTCTTCATATCGTGTAGCACCAAAAATTGGAACTTCAATTACAGTTGTTACATTTTTTGGGACAGTGTACAAGCCATTACTATTTGGGTTTGACAGTTCATTGATGACTGCAAATTCATATTCAGGCATGGAATCAATCAGTGTCTTTGTCCAAGTATAGACCCCTCCGGTTGCAAAATTCGGATAACAATCCCAGTTGATTATCAAAACTTTTTTCATATCTTATCCTCTGAAATTTTATCAAAAATACGCTGAAAGATGTGCGGATTTGATTTATCATCAACAGGCATCATGTCGTTTAGGAAATTTTTGATAGCATTATCAACATCTGCAGATACTTGCATGTTTGTTGTATGTGTCCCAGAATGCGATTCCATGTTTGTTTTTCGTATTCGTAAGGATTCCATTGCTTCCTTTTCGCCAAAAAATGGGTTTATTTTTCTTGAAAGAGATACATATTTTTCATAGATATGTTGAGCCTTGTGATTTTCACATGCCAAGTTAAAGTACTCATATGCTTCTTGGTACGACCAGAGTGCTTCTCGCACAGAATTTCCAATCACATGCACTGCATTATTTTCATAAAGAGTGGCAGTTTGCAGATATAGTTGTCGTGCCCCAGCCAGGTTACCAACTAAAGTAAGACAGTTTGCAGCACATGAACAGCTAAGTGCAGCCCTAATAAGCGAATTTTGTTTTACACATTCTGCCGAGTCTTTTAAATAAAAAAGAAATGCTTTGAGATAATCTCCGCCATCTTCCATTTTGATTGCGTTGAGCCACAGATTAGATTCATTAGTAATTCTATCCATCCATGTCTCCAGTTTTTTCAATCTGATTGAATTTCAGTCTCGTATTTTTTAAGATGAAAGTAAATTTGTACAGGTAAAATCGTGTAGTGAAAAGTTCTAGAATGACCTAGTGAGAGACTTTTCGCTAATGTACTTAAGATTCAAAAAGATTAGAAGACAAGATGTGTTCGATCATAGGATACCTCGGAGATATATCTGCAACAAAAATTCTTGTGAGTGGATTAAAACGCATGGAGTACAGGGGGTATGATAGTGCGGGTGTGGCAACTTTTTCAGACAGTCAGATTCAAGTTAGAAAAGGCGTAGGCAAGGTAGAACAAGTAGACAATAGTGCAAATCTACAGACACTGCCAGGTAACATAGGAATAGGTCATACTAGATGGGCAACGCACGGAGGAGTCAATGAAACAAATGCACATCCACATCTGTCAAGTTCAGGACAGATTGCAATTGTCCATAATGGGATAATTGATAACTATAAAGAACTAAAAGAAATTCTTCAAAATCGAAAATATTTTTTCAAAAGTGAGACAGACAGCGAAATCATTGCCAATCTTTTACAATATCATTATGATTCCACAAAAGATATCAAACGATCTATTATCAAAACAGTAAACGAGTTAAAGGGTGATTATTCATTTGTAGCAGTTTTTCCAAACGGAACTCTCGGAGCAGCCAGATTCCATGAGCCACTCATAATAGGTGTTGGAAAAAAAGGAT